>NZ_LZMG01000148.1:0-12341 GCF_001673615.1 Mycobacterium sp. 1245499.0 | reverse complement strand
ATTCCGATCTCGGTGCGCCGGGTGTACGCGGCGACCTGCACCATGTTGGCGATCAACAGGATCGCTCCGACCGCCTGCACCAGCGCGACGGCGAACGCGGCATCGCGCAGGCCGTCCAACACGGCGAACAGGCGGTCGATGAGGTCCTTCTCGTTGAGGATGCTGCGCACCCCGGGCTGGCCCTGCATCGCGGCATCGAACTCCGCGTGCTGTTCGGGGTTGTTCAGCTTGACGATGAACGACGCGGGAAACGAGTCCTTGCCCGCCACGTCCTTGAACTCCGGGAACTTCTTGATGGCGTCGTTGTAGGCGTCCTGGCGGTTGACGAAGCGCACCGATTTGACGTCTTGGCGTGCATCGATCTTCTCGCGCAACCCTTTACACGGCGCGGACGCACACGTGGTGTCGTTGGCCGAGATGTCGTCGGTCAGAAACACCTGCGTCTCGACGCGGTCGAGATAGATCTCGCGTGAATTGTCGGCCAGCCGGACCACCAGCAGACCGCCGCCGAACAGGCCGATGGAGATCGCGGTCGTCAGGATCATCGCGGCCGTCATGGTGACGTTGCGGCGAAGTCCGGTCAGAACCTCGTTGAGTAGGAAACCGAAGCGCACTTAGCGGTCCATCCCGTAGATGCCGCGCTGCTCGTCACGAACCAGCCTGCCCAGCGACAATTCGACGACGCGCTGGCGCATCGAGTCGACGATGTGGTGGTCGTGCGTTGCCATCAGCACCGTCGTCCCCGTGCGGTTGATCCGCTCCAACAAATCCATGATGTCCTTACTGGTGTCAGGGTCGAGGTTGCCCGTCGGCTCGTCCGCCAGCAGGACCAGCGGCCGGTTGACGAACGCGCGGGCGATCGCCACCCGCTGCTGCTCACCACCGGACAACTCGTGGGGCAACCGATTGGCTTTGCCGGACAGGCCGACGGTGTCCAGCACGTCGGGCACCACCCGGTTGATCGCGTCGGGTCGTTTGCCGATCACTTCCAACGCGAACGCGACGTTCTCGTACACCGTTTTTTGCTGCAACAGGCGGAAGTCCTGAAAAACGCAACCGATGACCTGGCGCAGCTTCGGGACGTGCCGACCGCGCAGCTTGTTGACGTGGAACTTCGACACCCGGACGTCGCCGCTGGTCGGGTTCTCGGCGCCGAGCAGCAGCCGCATGAACGTCGACTTGCCCGAGCCCGACGGGCCGATCAGGAAGACGAATTCACCCTTGTCGATCTTGACGTTGACGTCCTCCAGCGCCGGACGGGCCGACGCTTTGTACTTCTTGCTGACATGGTCCAGGGTGATCATCACGGCACGCCAGTGTAGCGGTGAATTTCGCTGGCAAGCGAAGTCAACTGGCCGGCGGCGGCGAACTCGGCACCGGGCCGGGCCCCGGTTGCGGTTGCTGCGGCGTCGGTGTGGCCGGGCTTGAGCTGGGCGGGCAGAACGGCGCCGGCAGGATGCACGGCAGCTGCGGCAGCTGGAACGGCTGCGTCGTGGTCGTGGTCGTCGTCACCGGCGGCGGCGGTGGCGGGGGTGGTGCCGGCGTACTCGTCGACGTCGGCGTGTAGGTGACGGTCGCCGGGGGCGCCTGCACCCGGCTACGGGGCACCCAGGTGTAGTTGGGATCGGGCACGAAACCCGGCGGCACCACTTGCTGGGCCGGCGGCTTGGGTGCCGGCTCCGGGCGGTAGGTGTCGTAGACCCACCACGCCAGGAAGAAAGCGATGATCAGTACGAGCGTCGACGTGCGCATCCGCCCGCCGAACACGTAATTGGGCCAGCGATGCTCCGCATCCTTGTCGTCGCCGTCGCCGCGCTTCTCGAGGATGTTCAGGGTGAACTTCAACGCTTCTGCACCGCACCTTGGACTTCATCGTCGGTTTGCTGTTCGGCGGCCTGGGCGGCCGGCACCGAGGGGTCTTCGACCAGGCCGACCGTCGCATCCGCCGCGGTCACGATCCCGACGCGGGCCAGCGCCCGGATGACCAGGACGCGCAGCTGCCGGCCGACCTCGAACTGCTTGCCGGGCAGCGTGCGGGCCACCATACGCAGGGTGACCGTGTCGACTTCGATGCTCTCCACACCCATCACCGTGGGTGCATCCAGCAGCAACTGGCCCAGCACGGGGTTGTCCATCGCGCGGTCGCATTCCTGATGCAAGACCTCGTTGACCCGGTTGAGGTCGGCGTTGGTCGACACCGGGATGTCCACCACCGCGCGTGCCCAGTCTTTGGACAGGTTGACCACCTTGACGATCTGCCCATTGGGGATGGTCAACACTTCGCCATCGGGTGAGCGCAGCCGGGTGACCCGCAGCGTCACGTTCTCGACCGTGCCGGTCGCGTCCGTCGCGGACACGACGGTGATGGTCACCAGGTCTCCGAAGCCGTACTGGCGCTCCACCAGGATGAAGAAGCCGGACAGCAGGTCCCTGACCAACTGCTGCGCGCCGAAACCCAGCGCGGCGCCGACCACGGTGGCCGGCGCCACCAGCCCCCCGATCGAGAACTGCAGTATCTCGGCGAGCTGCATCATGACCCAGATGCCGATGATGACGACCGACACCCACGAGATCACTGACGCCACGGCCTGGCGGTGTTTCGAGGCCTCCGATCGCACCAGCGCGTCGCTTTCGACGAAGCCCAAGTTGAGCTGGCGGGTCACCTGCTGTGCGACCCAGTTGACGAAACGGGCCGCCAACACTGCCGCGATGAGCACCATGACGATGCGCAGACCCCTGGCGATGATCCATTCACCGACTTCGCCCCGCCAAAAGTCGTGCCAGCGGTGCGTCATCGATGCGGCGAGAATGCTTGTGTTATTCGTCATCTTTTCGGTTGCGCCAACGGATTCCCGCTTCCAGGAATCCGTCGATGTCTCCATCCAGGACGGCCGCAGGGTTGCCAACCTCGTACTCGGTTCGCAGGTCCTTGACCATCTGATAGGGCTGCAGAACGTAGGAGCGCATCTGATTGCCCCACGAGCTGCCACCTTCGCCTTTTAACGCGTCTAGTTCAGCGCGTTCTTCGGATCGCTTGCGTTCCAACAACTTTGCCTGAAGCACTCGCATCGCCGAGATCTTGTTCTGCAACTGCGACTTTTCGTTCTGGCAAGTCACGACGATACCCGTCGGGATATGGGTTAAACGTACCGCAGAGTCGGTGGTGTTCACCGATTGGCCTCCCGGGCCGCTCGAGCGGTAAACGTCAACGCGCACATCGCCTTCCGGAATGTCGATGTGGTCGGTGGTCTCCACCACCGGGAGCACCTCGACTTCGGCGAACGATGTCTGACGCCGGCTCTGGTTGTCAAACGGGCTGATGCGCACCAGCCGGTGGGTGCCCTGCTCCACGGACAGCGTGCCGTAGGCGAACGGCGCGTGCACGGCGAACGTCGCGCTCTTGATGCCGGCCTCTTCGGCGTAGGACGTGTCGAACACCTCGACGGGATACTTGTGCTGCTCGGCCCACCGGATGTACATCCGCATCAGCATCTCGGCCCAGTCGGCGGCGTCCACGCCGCCCGCGCCGGAACGAATGGTGACCAGCGCCTCGCGTTCGTCGTACTCCCCCGACAGCAGGGTGCGCACCTCGGTGGCTTCGATGTCTGCGCGCAGCGCTTTCAGCTCGGCGTCGGCCTCCGCCAGCGCGTCGGCCGCACCTTCCCCCTCCTCGGCCGCCAGCTCGTAGAGCACCGGCAGATCGTCCAGCCGTCCGCGCAGCTCCTCGACCCTGCGCAGCTCGCCCTGGGCGTGGGACAACTCACTGGTCACCCGCTGGGCCCGAGCTTGGTCATCCCACAACTGGGGATCGGAGGCCTCGTGCTCGAGCTTCTCGATGCGCTTGCGCAGACCGTCCACATCGAGCACCCGCTCCAGCGTGGTCAGGGTGGCATCGAGTGCGGCGATATCGGCTTGACGGTCGGGTTCCACAGCCGACCACGTTACCCGGGGCCTCCCACGCGGCTGAGCTCGCAGCGAGTGTCCAGGCCACGACCAGCGGTCATGCGTTTAGCATCGAGTCACGATCATGTGCGACCCGCTCTGCGCGCCGGCCTTTCCGGGAGCCCCCGGCGCTAACCGGGCACGAATAGAAGGTCGAGTATGCGTCCTTACCACGTTGCAATCGTTGGTTCCGGCCCGTCGGGTTTCTTCGCCGCCTCCTCCTTGCTCAAGGCGGCCGACGGGTCCGCCGACATCGATATCGCGGTCGACATGCTGGAGATGCTGCCCACCCCGTGGGGGCTGGTGCGCTCCGGTGTCGCGCCCGATCACCCGAAGATCAAGTCGATCAGCAAGCAATTCGAGAAGACCTCCCAGGATCCGCGCTTCCGCTTCTTCGGCAACATCTCGGTCGGCGAGCACGTGCAGGCCGACGAGCTCGCCGAGCGCTACGACGCCGTCGTCTATGCGGTCGGGGCGCAATCCGACAAGGCGCTCAACATCCCCGGCGAAGACCTGCCGGGCAGCATCGCCGCCGTCGATTTCGTGGGTTGGTACAACGCGCACCCGAACTTCGAGGAAGCCACGCCCGACCTCTCGGGCGCCCGCGCCGTGGTCGTCGGCAACGGGAACGTCGCGCTCGACGTCGCACGCATTCTGGTCACCGACCCCGACGTGCTGGGACAAACCGACATCGCCGACCATGCGCTGGAGTCGCTGCGACCGTGCGGCGTCGACGAGGTGGTGGTCATCGGTCGGCGCGGACCGCTGCAGACCGCGTTCACCACCCTCGAGCTTCGTGAGCTGGGCGACCTGGAAAACGTCGACGTGATCGTCGACCCCGCCCAGCTCGAAAACGTGAGCGACGAAGACGCCGCGGCGGTGGGCAAGACGGCGAAGCAGAACATCAACGTGCTGCGCGATTACGCCAAGCGCGAGCCACGCCCCGGACACCGCCGCATCGTGCTGCGCTTCATGACCTCCCCGATCGAGATCAAGGGTAAGGACCGGGTCGAAGCGATCGTGCTGGGCCGCAACGAGCTGGTCACCGATGACAACGGCCGGGTTTCCGCCAGAGACACCGGCGAGCGCGAGGAGCTACCGGTCCAGCTGGTGGTGCGCTCGGTCGGTTATCGCGGGGTGCCCACGCCGGGGCTGCCCTTCGACGACAAGACCGCCACGATCCCCAACAGCGGCGGCCGGATCGAAGGCAGCCGCAATGAATACGTGGTCGGCTGGATCAAGCGGGGACCGACCGGCGTCATCGGCACCAATAAGAAGGACTCCCAGGACACCGTGGACACGCTGCTCGCCGATCTGACCGGCGCCGACGATCTCGCGGATCTCCCGGACGACCACGCCGACCGACTTGCCGAATGGCTGGCGTCGCGCCAGCCCAAGCTGGTCACCTCGGCCCACTGGGACCTCATAGACGCCCATGAGCGGGCGGCCGGCGAACCGCACGGTCGTCCCCGCGTCAAGCTGCCGAGTCTGGCCAAGTTGCTGGGGGTCAGCCACGGCTGAGCGCTCGTGCTCGGCGGCGCCGAGTACGAAGGGCTCTACTCAACGACGTCAATCCTCCGTAGCGTTGGGTGGGTGGGTAACGACCAACCAGTGACCGTGCTCTCCGAGGACGAGAACTGGAAGCTGTTGGGCAGTGTCGCGCTGGGCCGGCTGGTCACCAACTTCGCCGGCGAGCCCGAGATCTTCCCCGTCAACTTCGTCGCGCAGGACCGCACCGTGCTGTTCCGCACCGCGGAGGGCACCAAACTGTTCTCGGCGGTGGCCAATCACGCGGTGGTCTTCGAGGTCGACGATCACAACGTCATCGAAGGCTGGAGCGTCATCGTGCGCGGCCGCGCGCGCTTGCTGAAGACCGACGCGGACATTCAACGCGCCGAGCGCGCGCAGTTGTTGCCGTGGACGGCGACGCTCAAACCGCACTACGTGCGCATCACCCCGACCGAGGTCACCGGCCGCAATTTCCGGTTCGGTCCGGAGCCTGACCGTCACGAGCCGGTTGCGTGACGAGAAGCTCAGGCGCCTCCGCTCCGGTGAGTCGGCGGTGCATGGCCCAGGCGATCCGCCCGGCCTGAACCTTCGCCCGATCGGCGGCCGGACCGCGATACATCTCATCAACGGTGTTGTGCCACAGCGTGAGCCAGCGACGGAAGTGACGATCCGACAGCGGGGCACGCGCGTGGATCTCGCGGTGCGCCTGTAACGCGCTGCCGCGATAGAGCCCTTCCCGGAACAGCACGGTCTCCCAGAAGTCGCACATCGTCGGAACGTGGGCCTCAAGCCCGGTGGCCCGCAACCCGGCGAACGGCTCGGCCAGGACCTCGTCATCCAACGCCCGCGCGTAGAAACGGCGCAGTAGGGCCTCCACATCGGCACGGTCGACCAGGTCTGCACCCGCCCCGGCCGTCGTCAGCCGGCTCACGGCGACTCCTCCATCTTCCTCCGACTTACGGTAACACCATCTTGTCCTGCGGGGTGGCTGCGCGACAGGGCCATAAGTCCCTCGACGGCGACGGGGATACCCGGGGAGGAAAATTTCGCGTTCGGGTGCGCCGGCGACCGCGACGACCGCTGCGGGGCAGTATGTTTCAGGTCACACGGGTGGGTCTGACCCCAGTTACAGGTTGCCGCACCGTATCGCGAGCACCGAGTGACCCGCATGGCACAACTCCTCGGCCCGATAGGAGTCCGCGACCACCAGCTGGGCCGCTTCGTGCTGGGCACGCAGGTACCGGTCCACACCGCCGGCCACGATCGCCGGCACGGCCTGCACGTCGGGATACAACCGCCTCCACGGCGCCAGCGGGCGATCCAAATGCGCTTGCACCGAAGGCTTTCCGGGTCTGGTGCCACGCGCGTCGGAGCCCTGCGCCACCGACAGCGCCCGCAGCGGCGTTTCGCGCAGTCGCGCCTCGTCGAAGGCGTGCCGCAGCACCTTGCCGTTGTCTGCTTCGACCACCACGCCGCTGACCTGCGCGGCAGTCGACCCTTGGATCACGGCGACCGGACACAGCGCCGAGCGGATCAGGCACGCCGCAACCGCGGGTCCGCCGTGGCGGGCATGGTTGAGCCCGATCCGTCCGATGCAGATCATGACCGCCGACCGCGATTCCTCGAGGAGCTTGGAAACCGTTCGGCCCGAGAGGATATCGGTTTCCACCTTGACCGGCTCGCCGACGGCGTCGACGGCCCGACGGGCGTCGGCCAGCGCCGCACGAGCGACGGCGAAGCGGGTATCGATGGCGCGCGCGCCCGAAGCATCGTGCGGGTCGATGACATAGACCAGTCGCAGGGGGATGTCGCGGCTGACCGCCTCATCGATCGCCCAGAGTGCCGCTTGTATCGCCGCCCTGGACCCGTCAACGCCTACCAGAATTGCGGGAGCTTGATACATGTTGCCCATCGCGGCTTCCTTCATCGAGCGGAAGAAGGTGATTTCTACACCGTTCACCCACGAGGTTATTGCCCGTAAACCCCGCTCCCCCAGAGGCATTGGTCCTCGAATTGATGCCATTGGACCCTATGGCTCGGCCGGTGAAACGGAATCTGGGGTGTGCAAGTGCGCGTCGTGGAGATCAAGGCGTCGAAATTCCCGCGAAGGTCATCAACGGCCGCGGGGAGCTGCAGGCGTCCGAGGAACTGCGCGAAGCCGCCGACCCTGTCCGAGAGTCCGGCGTCGCTGCAGCCGCGGTACGTGCAGACGCTGCTGGAGTTGGGGGCGGATCAGAACTCGACCGTCGTCTCCCCGCTACCGGTCGGCATCATCACGCCGTTCCTGCGGCATCCCGAGACGCTGCAGGAAGTGGTCGACAACCCTCAGCCAACGCGCGTGACGAACCACGCCGCGACCAGATACCAAGCACATCAAATACTTTCGTTGTTCAACAGACGTCAAGTTAGGCGCTGCCCATGGTGAACAAAAAATGAACAATCGGTGAACAGAAGCTGAATTCTGCCTGGTCCCAGCCGTGAAATAGGCAAAACCCCGCAAGCATCGGCGGCACCTGCGACTTTTATAGGGCCCGAACCCCCGAAGGTCTTTCGTGATGCCCTGCGCGCACTCTCCGCCATCCCGGTAAGCACCACGCCGCCCGCCCGAACGGGCGTGGTGTCAACGCGCCGGGCCGCCCTCTCATCTGACGGGGGTGAGCTTCGCCGACCGGCCGAGCGAATCGCGGGAGCGGCCCATAGATCCGAAAAACACGCCGATGCGGCGAGCGCCGGCGCCGGTGGCGTTTGTCCGAAAACCGCACATTGAGGGGACGTATCACCCATGGATTGGGCTTTCTTTCCACCCGAAATCAACTCCGCCCGGATGTACACCGGACCCGGATTGGCCTCGCTGTTGGCCGCCGCCGGAAGCTGGGACGCGCTGTCGGCCGAACTGGCCTCCACCGCCGAGTCCTACGAGTCGGTGCTCGCGGGCCTGGACCTGCAATGGCGCGGCGCCGCCGCCGAGTCGATGGCGTACGCGGCCGCCCGCTACGTGGGCTGGCTGCGGGCGACCGCCGAACAGACGAAGCAGACGGCCATGCAGGCGCGGACGGCCGCGGCGGCCTATGAGCAGGCGTATGCGATGACCGTGCCGCCGCCGGTGATCGCCGCCAACCGCACGCTGGTGGCGTCGCTGGTGGCGACGAACATCGTGGGCCAGAACACCGCGGCCATCGCCGACACCGAGGCACAGTACGCCGATTTCTGGGCGCAGGACGCCGCCGCGATGGCCGGCTACTCGGTGTCGTCGAGGGCGGCGACGACGCAGTTGCCGCGCTTCGGCACCGCAAACAAGTCCACCACCGACTCCGGGGTGAGTGACCAGAACGCCGCCGTGGCCGCGGCCAACACCAATTCCAGCGTGAACAAGGCCGCCGCGCAGACGCTTTCGGCACTGAACGACCCGTCTGGGACGGTGAATAACTACTACCTTGATGCGTCGACAACGAACTCGGGCAATAACGCCTTCCGGGTCCTCGACGCCATCCAGGGGACGGGCCTCGGCTTCAGCGCTCCGTACAACATGGAGCAGTTCGTGTCCGGCATCATCGGCGCGGAGAACAATCTGGGCATTCTGGCCAAGCCCGGTGCGGCCGCGGCCAATGTCGCTCCCGCCCTCGCGGCGCCGGCACTGCGCGCCGCCGCCTCGGGCCTGGGCGGTGGGCTGGGCAACGTCACCGCGACCCTCTCGCACGCCGGCACGATCGGGCCGATGTCGGTGCCCGCAAGCTGGGCCGCGCCCACGAGCACCCACATCTCGCCTTTGGAACCCGCCGGCTTCACCACGCTGCCGGGAACCGAAGAGCCGATCGCGTCCGGATATCCCGGCTACCCGGGCATGCCCGGCGGCGGTGCCGCCCGGTCCGCCGGCACGGGTGCGCCGCCCCGCTACGGCGTGCGGCTCACCGTGATGCCACGCCCGCCGGCCGCCGGGTGACGTGCCGCCAACCCGCCGACTGCCGCCGGTCATAGGAGAAATCCTCCGCCGCAAGCAGTTTCGCTTCACGCAGCCTTTAGAGCTGTAAGACATGGAATTCGGCTTTCTCCCGCCGGAGGTGAACTCCGGCCGGATGTACGCAGGTCCCGGGTCGGCCTCGCTGTTGGCCGCCGCAGGAGGCTGGGATTCGCTCGCGGCCGAGCTGGGCGTCACGGCCGCGGTGTACGAATCGGTGCTGTCCGGTCTGACGGGTGTGTACTGGCACGGCCCCGCAGCCCAGGCGATGGCGGCCGGTGCCGCCCCCTACGTCGCGTGGCTGTATATGACCGCCGAACTTGCTCAGCAGACGGCAACGCAGGCCCGGGCCGCCGCAGCGGCCTACGAGCTGGCGCATGCCATGACCGTGCCCCCGCCGGTGGTCGCCGCCAATCGCACCCAATTGGCGACCCTGGTGGCAACGAACTTCTTCGGCCAGAACACCGCGGCCATCGCGGCCACCGAAGCCCAATACGCCGAATACTGGGCTCAGGATGCCGCCGCGATGTACGGCTATTCCGCCAGTTCGACTGCGGCAGCCCAGTTCTCGCCGTTCTCCTCCCCGCGACGGACCACCACTACCGACGGGGTGGCGGCACAGCAGGACGCCGTCGTCAAAGCCGCCGCCGATGCCTCGAACTCGGGCACGAACTCGGGTTCGCAGGTGGTGGTGGTGAACTCCCCGACTTCCAATTCGTCGTCGCAACTCTTCCGGATCCTCGACACCATCCAGGGCGCCCAGACCACGTTCAGATCCATTTTCACCACCGAGGGCACTACCGCCGGAATCATCCAGGCCGACAAGAACTTAGGCATCTTGCCGAACCTCGCGGCCGCCCCGGTCGCACTGCCCAAGGCGCCCGCACTCAGCGCTGCCACCTCGGGCCTGGGCAACGTCGACGCGGTGCTATCGCGGGCCGGACGGATCGGCCCGATGTCCGTGCCGGCCGGCTGGACGACCGCGGCCGGCAATCCCGCCGCGGCAGCGCCGGGCAGCGGCCTGGCCGACCTGACGGCGACCGAGCTGGTGACCCCAACCGGATCCACGCCGGGCATACCCGGGCTTCCGGGCGGGACGGTCCGCCGGGCGGCGCTTGTGGTCCCCCGCTACGGCAGGCGGATCACGGTGATGACGCGCCCACCCGCGGCCGGATGACGGACGCTCAGCCGGCGGGCGGCTGCGGCGGCGCGGGCGGCGGGACCGCGGGGGCGAATTTCCAGTTGTCCGGATTCCTCGGCGAATACACCACGGGAAACAGCTGGCCGATGGTCGGCCACTGGTTCACGTCGACGGCCATGCGCTGATACACCGCGTGTTCGTTGACGGTGGGACCGTTGATCACGCCGGCGATGGTGACGAATTGTTCGCCGGTGGCATCGGGGCGGGGGCTGATCCCGGTGACCAGCAGCGTGCCGCTGAGCAGCTCACCTCGCGGGCCGCGCGGGACGAACCGCTGGACGAGAAACACCCCCAAGATGGCCACCAGCAAAAGCAGCAGTCCGAATTCCCACACGACGCCATGGTAGGACCGTGATAAGACTGCGTCATGAGTCGCGCCGGCGACGATCCGAAGTGAAGCGATGAGGAGGAGCGTGCACAACAGCCAGGACGATCTGGCGCTGGCACTGACGCTGGCCGACCGCGCAGACGCGCTGACCTCCGCCCGATTCGGCGCGCTGGACCTGCGCGTCGACACAAAACCCGACCTGACGCCGGTGACGGACGCCGATCGCGCGGTCGAAACCGAGCTGCGCGAGGTGCTCGCGCGCGAACGGCCCGACGACAGCATCGTCGGTGAGGAGTTCGGCGGCGACACCACCTTCACCGGACGTCAGTGGATCATCGACCCGATCGACGGCACCAAGAACTTCGTCCGCGGGGTGCCGGTGTGGGCCACCCTGGTCGCATTGCTCCAAGACGGCATCCCCGTCGTCGGCGCCGTGAGCGCCCCGGCGCTGCAACGCCGGTGGTGGGCCGCGCACGCCCAGGGCGCCTTCGTCGCGGTCAACGGTGCGCCCGCGCGCCGACTCTCGGTTTCCTTAGTGGCACAACTGAATTCGGCGAGCCTCTCGTTCTCCAGCCTGTCCGGGTGGGCGCAGCTGGATGTGCGGGATCGATTCATCGCGCTGACCGACGCCGTCTGGCGGGTGCGCGCCTTCGGCGACTTTCTGTCCTATTGCCTACTCGCCGAAGGCGCCGTCGACATCGCCGCAGAACCCGAAGTGTCCGTGTGGGACCTCGCGGCGCTCGACATCCTGGTGCGCGAAGCGGGCGGGACGCTGACGGCCCTGGACGGCACCGCCGGGCCACATCACGGCAGCGCCGTGGCCACCAACGGCCTGTTGCAGCAGCAGGTGCTCGACAGCCTCGCTGTGAATTAGTTAACAAGTGTTCTCCGTGAACTTACTCCGGAGTAAGATCGGCGCTATCCGCATCGCCCAACGACCTGAGGCTGCCGAAAATGACCGGTTCCGGTTCTCAACAGACATCCGCCCGCTCCCGCGTCAAACGACGCGACCACAAATCCGCCGTCGGGCTACAACCCCACAAGCGCACCGGCGTCGACATCGCCATCGCGCTGATCACCCCGCTCGTCGGGCAGGAATTCCTGGACAAATACCGGCTGCGTGACCCGCTCAACCGCGCGCTGCGCTACGGCACCAAGACGGTCTTCTCCACCGCCGCCACCTCGTCCCGGGAATTCAAGCGAATTCAGAACCTGCGCGGCGGGCCGACCCGGCTCAAGTCCAGCGGCAAGGACTACTTCGATCTGACGCCGGACGACGAACAGAAGATGATCGTCGAGACCCTCGACGAGTTCGCCGAGGAAGTGCTGCGGCCCGCCGCACACGACGCCGACGAGGCGGCCACCTACCCGCCCGAGTTGATCGCCAAGGCCGCCGAGCTGGGCAT
>NZ_LZMG01000147.1:0-1692 GCF_001673615.1 Mycobacterium sp. 1245499.0 | reverse complement strand
GGCGGCAGATAGAAAGAGTCGTCGTTCTTGGAATCGTCGAACGCCTGCCCCATGACGGTCGCATCCTTGTCATTGCTGCTCATCTGGCCGATGATCCCGGACATGGTGCTGTGGTTCGTCAGCATCATATTCCGCATGTCCTCGGACATCGCGATCATCGGCGGATATTGCTCGAGCAGCTGAGGCATCAGCGTGTCCATGTGATCGAGATCTTTGTTTAGATCTACCAATTTGTCGCTTAGGGTATCGATGCCATCCAGAGTGTCAAATATGCTTCGGAGCGAAAAGCATACGGGAATGTCATAGCAATGCTTTTCCCAATAGAAATAGCTGCGAAGCGGCCTGAAAAAATCTTCGAAATCTGAAATATGATCTCGCAGATCATTGACAATGAGGGTCATCTCTTTGGTTTTGGCAATCGTATCGTGCGTAATGTCAGTGAGCCGGCTCTGCAGTGAATAGATGTGTTTCATGATTTCGATTTGTTTGGCCATCATGTCCGCCTGGACAAGCATGTCGTCCATGCGCGCCTGCATGTACTTCATGTCTTGACCCATGATCGCTTGCTGCATGCTGAGCAAGAATGGAATCGACGTGTGCTGGATCGGTGTGCCCTCGGGCCGGGTGATGCCCTGCACACGAGAGATCCCATGAACTCCGAAGACTCCCTTGGCAAGTCGATGCAGGACCAAGAAATCCGCCGAATTCCGCATGTCGTGATCCGATTCGATCATCAAGATCTCGGGCATCATGCGCGATTGGTTGAAGTGACGATCGGCGGCCGCGTAACCGACGTTGGCGGGAACGTTGTCCGGCATGTAAAGCCGGTTGTTGTAGCTCGTCTGGTAGCCGGGCAAGGTCACCAAGCCGACTAGCGCGACCGCGATGGTCGCGCACAGAATGGGGGCTGGCCAGCGCACGATCGCCGTGCCGATCCGCCGCCACCGGCCGAACCCGATCGTGCGTGTCGGGTCGAACAACCCGAAGCCACTTCCGACGGTCAGCACCGCCGGCACCAGCGTCAGGGCGATCACCACCGAAATGAGCATGCCCACCGAGCAGGGCATCCCCATGGTCTGGAAGATGGGCATGCGGGTGAAACTCAGGCACAGCATGGCTCCGGCGATGGTCAAACCGGAACCCAAGACGACGGGTGCGACGCTGCGATAGGTGGTGAAATACGCCCTCTGCCGGTCTTCGCCCGCCTGGCGCGCCTCTTGATAGCGGCCGAAGAAGAAGATCGCGTAGTCGGTGCCGGCGGCCATGGCCAATGCCACCAGCAGGTTGACGGCAAACGTCGAAAGCGCCATCCAATTGTTGTTGGCGATGAAGGCGATGACACCCCGAGCGGCGAACACCTCGATCCCGACGGTGACTAACAGCAGAATGACGGTCGTGATCGAGCGGTACACCATGAGCAGCACGACAAAGATGATCAAGGCGCCGATCATGGTCATCTTCAGAATCGATCGGTCACCGGCGAGCTGCATATCGGAGAACAGCGCCGAGGGGCCGGTGACATAAGCCTTGATCCCGGGAGGCGGTGGCGTGCGCGCGATGGCATCGCGGACCGCCGCCACGGATTCCTGGCCCAGGGTGGTGCCCTGGTTGCCCGCCAGGTTCAGCTGCACATAGACGGCCTTGCCGTCCGGGCTCTGGGCGCCCGCCGCGGTGAGGCGATCGCCCCACAGG
>NZ_LZMG01000146.1:0-29414 GCF_001673615.1 Mycobacterium sp. 1245499.0 | reverse complement strand
GTACCAGTGCGTCGCGGCGCCGGTGACAGCGCCGACCGCCGCGACCAGCGGGACCCGCCGGCTCCACCAGCGCCGCCTACACCGCCAGGTCCAAAGGCGTTGCGCCGCAACGGGGCGCGGTGGTGCCCGTGGACACCGGTTCGACCGCGTCGGGTTTTCGGCATCGCGGCGAGTGGGTGTACCTGCCGCCGGCCTGGTTCACCGCAGCGCCGCCACGCCTGCCCCCGGTCTTGATGATCGGAGGCGAGTTCAACACATCGGCTGACTGGATTCGCGCCGGCGACGCCGTCGCCACCCTGGACGCGTTCGCGGCGGACCACGGCGGTAACGCGCCGCTGGCCGTCTTCGTCGACGCCACCGGTGGCTTCACCGTCGACACCGAGTGCGTCAACGGGTCGCGCGGCAACGCCGCCGATCACCTGATCGACGACGTGATCCCGTGGGCCGCCCAGCAATTCGGCTTGCCGGCGCAAGCGAAATGGGGCGTCGTCGGCTTCTCCTCCGGAGGCACCTGCGCGGTGGACCTGGCCGTAATGCACCCCGACAGGTTCAGCGCCTTTGTCGACATCGGCGGCGACATCGCCCCCAACGCGGGCACCCGGGCACAGACCATCGACCGGCTCTTCGGCGGCGACGCCGCGGCGTGGGCACGCTTCGACCCCAGCACGGTGATCACCCGCCACGGGCCTTACTCCAATCTGGCCGGACTGTTCGCGGTTCCCGGCTCCGTGGGGCGCGCCGCTGCCGAATCGCTGTGCCAACTGGGCACCGCCAACGGCATCGACTGCGCGGTGGTCGGTCTGCCCGGCAAACACGATTGGCCCTCGGCCGCATCGGCTTTCGCGGCGACGCTGCCTTGGCTCGCCGGTCGGCTCGAGACGCCCGGCGTCCCCCACGCGGCGTTCCCGTGACGCGCCCGCGGCCCGCGTTGAATAGCTCATGAAACTGCCTGTCTAGCTGGCGGTCCATGCGCGTCGACCGTCGAGATCGTGTCAGATCCTGCACACGGCATGCGTGGAGCTGCGCGAGGCCGGTCTCGGGCGTCATGTCCACCACCCTCCTGCAATCTGCGTTTCGTCAACTAAAATCGACGTCGCGTCGATTTTTCGTTAGGGTCGGTAGCGGTCCGGTCGAGCAAAGGAGATATCCAATGAAGACCTTTTTGATCACGGGGGTAAGCAGCGGCCTGGGGCGAGCGTTCGCTGCAGGCGCACTAGAGGCCGGGCACACCGTGGTGGGCACCGTGCGTCGGCGGGCAGACCTCGATGCATTCGAAGCGCTGGCGGCCAACGCCCACGGTCGGCTGCTGGACGTGACCGATGAGAAAGCAGTGTTCGCGACGGTTAAGGGCGTCGAGTCGACCGTCGGTCCGATCGACGTGGTGATCGCCAACGCGGGCTATGGGCTCGAGGGCATCTTCGAGGAGACGCCCTTGAGCCAGCTGCGGGCTCAGTTCGAGACCAACGTGTTTGGGGTGGCGGCGACCCTTCAGGCCGTCCTTCCGTACATGCGCGAACGTCGCGGCGGTCACCTGATGGCGGTGACGTCGATGGGCGGGTTGATGGCCCCGGCGGGCCTAACCGCCTACTGCGGCAGCAAGTTCGCGCTGGAGGGACTGCTGGAGAGCTTGGGTAAGGAAGTCGCCGGGTTCGGCATTCATGTCACGGCGATCGAACCGGGTTCGTTCCGGACCGACTGGGCCGGTAGGTCCATGAGACGCGTAGACCGCTCCATCGCCGATTACGACGACGTGTTCACGCCTATTCGTGAAGCCCGCCTACAGGCGAGCGGGAACCAGCTCGGTGACCCCGCGAAGGCCGCAGCCGCGGTGTTGCAGGTGCTTGACTCGACCGATCCCCCACGGCATCTTGTGCTGGGGTCTGACGCTTTGCGGCTCATCAGGGCCGCGCGTCAAACCGTCGATCAGGAGATCGACAAGTGGGAGTCACTGTCTCGGACAACGGACTTCCCCGACGGACGTCAGATCGCAGCCAGCTAGCCATGCCAGCGAAAACCAAGCCCACCCGACGACATGCCGCCACGCCCCGAAAAGGGGATATGCGGGAACAGGCCATCCTCGACACCGCCGAACGACTCCTGGGCGAACAAGGCTACGAAGCAATGACGATCGCCGACATCGCAAAGGGCGCGGGGATCACGCGGGGTGCCCTGTACTTCTATTTCGGCTCCAAACAGGAGGTCATCACGGCGCTCGTCGCGCGTACCGTGGATGCCCTCCGGAAGAAATCGCGCGCAGCCGCGGACGACGCCGCACGTGGTGAGCATGCCATCGACGAGGCGATGATCAGAACCGAGGCGCTGTGGCGCCAGCACGGGGTCGTGATGCGCGCGGCGATCGACCTGGCGTCGTCGGTGCCCGAGATCGACACGCTCTGGAACGACACCGCCGAGATCTTCGTCGGCGCCATCGCCGAAATACTGCGGCACATGGGCTCTCCGTCACGCAGTGCGAGCCACGACCAGGCAGCCCTTGCACGCGCCTTGTGCTGGATGATCGAGCGCAGTTTCTACCAAGGCTCCCGGATTTCGAACGCCGAGCTGGCCCGCGCCAGGAAGGCCTGTACCGAGATCTGGCGTCGAGTCGCCTGTTGACCGCCGACGGCCTGCTCACTGCGGCTGAGTTAAGGAATCGGGCGGAATCGAATACTGCTGGCTGCCAGCAAAGTTCGTAATTTCTCAGTGAATCACGCTCGATCACAGATGCGCTCCCCGGTCCGTCGGGCCAGCGATCCACGACCAAGAACCCGCCAAGCCGTGGGCTGTCGTGCATCCGATGAATTTTTCAGTGCCGCAGGGTTGCGTGTCGTCGCGATGAGTTTTGGCCTCCGGTGCAGTCTGATCTTCATGGGCAAACTGATCTACGGCTTCAACGTGTCGGTGGACGGGTACATCGCCGACGCACAAGGCAACATCGACTGGGGCGATCCGAGCGACGAACTGCACCAGTACTGGAACGACTTCGAGAGGGAGACCGCCCTGTCGTTCTACGGGCGGCGGCTCTACGAACTGATGTCCGCGTACTGGCCGACCGCCGATAGTGCTCCGGACGCCACTCCCCTGATCGTTGACTTCGCCCGCACCTGGCGCGAAATGCCCAAGGTTGTGTTCTCGCGGACCTTAGAGTCCGTCCACTGGAACTCGCGCCTGGAACGCGGTGACCCGGTCGAAGTGGTGAGGAGGTTGAAAGCCGAAACGGACGGCAGGCTGGAGGTCGCCGGCGCGACGCTGGCCGCGCCGATCGTGCAGGCCGGACTGGTGGACGAATACCGGATTGTGGTCGCGCCCATCGCCGTGGGCGGCGGCACCGCGTTCTTCCCGACCCTGCCGTCATGGATCTCGCTGCGGTTGCTTGAGAACCGCACCTTCCCGGGTGGCACGGTCCTGCTGCGCTACGAGGCGAAACACGACTGACTTACTTGCCTCTCGCGATCGAGGTTGTCGCCGCATTGGCGCCGACCGTGTCGTCGAGGTGTTGGATCGACTGGCTCTCACCCACGGGACGCCGCACTACGTGCGGTTCGACAACGGTCCGGAGTTCGTGGCGCACGCCGCGCTTGACTGGTGCCGATTCGACTGTGCTGGCTCACTTTTGTTGATCCAGGGTCGCCTTGGCGGAATGCCTGGATCGAGTCGTTCAACGGCCGGCTGTGCGACGAATTGCTCAACGCGTGGCACTTCGACTCCCTGCTGGAAGCCCGCGTGATTATCGAAGACTGGCGTCGCGACTACAAGCCAACCGGGCCCACTCCGTCCATGGGTGAACTCACCCGGGCCGAGTTCGCTCTACAGTGGACCACGTCCCATCAACCCCAAGCCGCATAGCGACTGGACCACCAAAGTGGGGACGGATGTTGTGGCTGCGCCAGCCTGCACGGCGTCAAACGTCCTGGAGCTGCGCCAGACGCCGCTCTCGGGCTATCAGAAAGAGTGGAACGGCCACGCTGATATCCACAACGAACGCCAGCACGACGTACACCCACAGGTACTTGACGTCGGTCCTGCGTGCCTCGACAACCATGAAGACCAGCGCTGCCACGGAGACCAGTGTCAGGTCGATGGTCATGGAGCTGACCGCGTGATTGGCGAAACAGCTAGCGAGGAAGTCGAGCGTGTCCCCGCCGGCCGAGAAGTACGCGATGTTGTGCGCCCACGTGGCGATGAGCGCCACCAGCGCGATCACACCGTAAAGAATGCAAAGGTTTCGTCGGGCAGCGGTCACACCCGTCAGTATTTAGTCATCAGAGTAATTGTCAATATGTGGATCGGGTTGCTTCAGGCGACCTCCGTTGCGGTTGGTTCGATAGGTTCGGTGATCGTGATGTCGCCGAGGCGTACGAGCAGCTTGCCCTTTTTGGAACACCGCGCCGGCACGGACGAGGCGACTAGGTGTGGACGGCCCGCCAGCGTGCGTGTGAGCGCTCAATGGCCTTGTAGGCCATGGCATATCGGCCGCACGTGAACGCGGGGCCCTTGGTCACTTCGGTGGGCAAACGCACGGTCGGGAATATCGACCTTCCGGGTCAACGGTGCGCAGGTGAACCCAGGGCTCGGCCGGATACTTGTAGATGTCCAGCAGCAAGTCGGCGTCTTCACGATCTAAGCGACTTCAGCGCCGTCGAGCAACTGCGCAAACGCGATCCGGCCCTACTCGCCTAACATTCCCACCATGAGCGACGAAAACGATGAGCTAGCAGCCGTCCTGCAATATCTAGAAGAAGACGAGAAAACGGCCCGTGAGAACGGACAAAACGATCTGGCGGACCAGATTGCCACCCAACGCCGCAAGCTCCTCGAAGCACCGCCCGCTGATCTGGTACAGCTGTTTAACGACATTGCTGACGCGCTAGAAACGAGCCTTGAAGCAGCAGGGAACGATGACATCCTCACCGGCGACACCATCACCTACCTCCGCAGAACCGCCAAGGACATCGACCGCCACGACCGATAACACAGCGTGGGTTGGGTGGTCGGGCGGCAAATGTCTCAGGCAATGATGCGTGAACCACGTAGTCGTCACTACGGCCATAATCGGCCACGATCCCAACCCTCCCCGTTGCGTTCATAGCGCAGTCGATGGTGGCGGCGGTCAGGCGCGCCCTGCCAAAACTCGACGTAATCGGGTCGCACAGCGTATGAGATCCATTCAGGTGGGGCGACTTCGGGGTTATCGCGCAGTTCGCGGTGAGCCTTGGCGATGTGTGCTTCCAGCTCGGCTCCATCGGTGAGCGGTTGACTTTGCCTCATCGTCAATGCGATCGCGCGCGACACCAGTGGACGGGCCAAGAAGTCTTGCGCGCTGGCTTGAACTCCGTCATTGACGACCACGCCGCCAATCCGCACTTGTCGAACCAATGCAGCCCAGTAGAAGGTCAACGCCGCAACAGGATTGGCCGACAGGTCACGGCCTTTTTGGCTGACCGAATTGACCGCGAAGTGCCAGCCCCGTTCATCGACGGCTTTAATAATCAGCACCCGAGCCCGTGGCAAGCCTCGAGCGTCAACGGTCGACAGCGTCATCGCATGCGGTTCGGGAAGGGCGGCCTCGACGGCATCCTGCAACCACCTGATGAATAACGAAACAGGTTCTGCTGGAACGTCGTCGGTGTCGAAACGGGGGGCATGGCCGGTCAAGACGGGCAGGCTACGCAGGAACGCGCGGCCACCGTCGTCATCAGACCATCGCATGGGCACAGCAGACTCCTCGAAGATCGAGGAGCACCCAGGCGGTCGATGCGTCCGAATCTTTGGCTTCCCAGTGGTGTTCCACCCGCGCCAGTCGCCAATTCAACAGACTCTACGCCGCCAAGCCGCAAAGCCCCCGCGCGATCAGGACGGCTCCCTCTCGACCAGGTCCTTCAGGAACCTAGGCACACGACCGGCGCCGAAATCGTAGAAGCGTACCCATGTGGGCGTGATTGCGATTCTGGCCATCCGGTCGTATGTCTGGCGCACCTCATGATCGAACTTCCTGGCCTGATCTTCATCCATCGTTTTGCGGGCAGCGGCGAGGTACTCCGGCACTACACCGTCGATGATTCTCACGCCGGCGCGGCCGCGGATCGATAGGGCGCGCGCCGTCTCGGGCGTGTCTCCGGAGTCGATGGACAGGGCGACGTCCGCGGCTTTCAAAAGGGCGGCGACCTTCGGAGACGTGGGGGCGGTGGCGATGACGAATTCTGCACCGGTCCAGAAGTATCCGACCGGAATGACCCGCGGCGTCCCGTCCTTGCCGACGTAAGCCAAGTGAGCCGCGGACGTCGACGCGAGCAATTCCTGCGCCCCCGCCATGCCTAGTTCGGCGTCTATCTCCTGCCTGATCACAATGATGCCCCTATCCGTTGCTCGGGTCTGTCTACCTTTGTCGACTCGAGTGCCACAACGGAATCATCGGCATCGGGTGACTATTCGGGCTACAGCCCGGACGGCACGGCCTTGCCGTTTACTGTCACGTCGACCTGGTCGGTCTTCTGGTTGTATGCGATGCGGCCGTGCTCGAAACTCGACACGAGCAGATCGCCGTCGGCATTTGCGTCGCTGATCGGCAGCCCCAGCGGACCTGCCGAACCGTTGGTGCCGGTGATCGCAGGCGCGCCGTCCGGGTCGCGCGGGATATTCCACGCCTCCCGGATCTTGCCCAGGGTGATATATGCCGGTGTGCCGGCCGCGTCGTTCCTGGCGGTGATCACCCCGCCCTGGAACTGCTGGAATACCACACCGCTGTCGCGCTTTCCGGCGTTGCGGTCACCCGTTAGCGGCTTGCCCAGAGCCTTCTTCTGATCCTCGGTTGCCGACAAGTACTTGGCAGCGATAGGGCCGGTCAGAGTCACCTGGACGTCGCGCTCCCCGATGAGCTTCACCTCGGTGGGCTGCGCTGGGGCCGTAGACGTGGAGGTGGCGTTCGCCCCGACCTGAGGCGGTGCCGATGCGCCGACGCTCTTGCCATCGCTGCAGCCGCCAGTGATCAGCGCGGCCGCCGTGAGGCAGAGGGCTGCGGTGTGGCGGTTTGCGATCGTTCTCATAAGCTTCCTCTCGCGTCGTCCTGTGCGGTCTGCGTTAGCTCCGAACGAACTTACGCCGCGGTCACAGTCGGTGAGCCTGAGCACTGGTAAGGCTCCCCCATGCTCCAGGTGACATCGACTCGATCTTCGGCCGTCGGGATATGCATGAGTCGAATATGCGGTGTTAGCGCCAAAACCTCGCGACGTTAAGTCATGCAAGTCCATTCTTGCTCCGCCCCTTCGGCGGTGAAAACGCAACTAAGAATGGATCCGGTAGACGTCAGGTTTGAAATTCCGAGCTTTGGATAGACGTCAATCCAGTTGCCGCTCCTGGATAGCCGGCACCTCACGAAGGGAGCCCGACGTGGCGTTCTCACACATTGCATCGAAAACAACCGCGGCGGCAGCCGCAATGGCGGCGGCCGGACTCCTCGCAGCGACGCCGGCATGGGCCGACCCACAAGTGCTGCAGTTCGGCCAGATGGCAGAGATTTCCAGCATGGGCGGCACCATCGACTACACCGTGAGCAACCTGCAGCCCAGCGGCCACAACGACGGCATCTGGTACTCCGACGTGACCGCCAAAGGCGTGAGCGGTAACGCGACTCCGAACATCGCCGACTTCAACGCGCGGGCCGTGAACAGCTCCACGTTCGCGGTGATGAAGGGCAACCAGACCGACGGCCTTCCCGAGGGACCACTCCCCCTGGGCAGCCCGGTCACCGGGCGCATTTACTTCGACGTTCGCAACGGAACGAACCCCGACAGCGTCGTGTACCGGGACGCCGGAGGCACGGACAAGGTTGTCTGGAAAGGCTAGCAATTCGGTTCGCGCACACGCGAATAGCCACGAATTGAATATGCCGCACTACTCCGAATCGTGCCGGCTGCGCTCGTAAAACCGTCGGACACGCGCGCGATTCCCGCAATCGGCCGCGCACCAGCGGCGATTCTGCCGATGGCTGCTGTCGAGGAAAAGCCATCCGCATTCCGGGTCGCCACAGTGCTTGACGCGCGAGCGGGGCACGGTGGTCAGCAGCGTCACGGATTCGATGGCCAGCCGGTGTAGTGGCGTTTGCGCCGTCAGCGCCGTGTCGCGCCACGAGACCTCATCCTCGTCGAGAGTGAGCCGCCTGACGCGCAGCGCAGATCGGTAAGCATCGGCGACCCTAGCGGCGTCGCGAGCCGACCCGCGTCCCGTCCAGATGCAATGGAGTGCCTCTCTGAGCTGTCGCGTCTGACGCAGCGTTTTCGCGCCGGCGTCGCTGTCCGAAACGGCGCGCCCGGCGAGGCTGCGAGCCTCGGTGGCCGACACCACACCGGCATGCTCCGTCCAGTCGACGAGGTCGAGATAGTCCACCAAGTAATCCGTACGGCGCTGCGGGTCGCCGCGCCATGCCACCGTGTTCACCAAGTCGACCGCGGGGTGGCCCCCGCGTAGATCGAGTTCGGCAGCCCCGGATCGCGCCACGGTTTCCAGTCTAATGCCTTTAAGCTGATTTAGGCATTAGGACATCGGGTACCTGTTTCAGCATGAGATGCACACGCACGGACGCAATGAGTCAGTTTGGGTTGGTCTTCGGCGCACTGTGCCTGTCGGCCTCGGCGATACTGCTGAAGTTGGCATCGACCACGCCGGCTACCGCAACAGCCGCACGTTGTCTGCTGGCGCTGCCCGTGGTGGTCGCCCTCGCGATCCCGGAATGGCAACGGGGAGAAGGCTTGTCGCGCCGCGGCGTGCTGTCAGCGGTGTGCTGTGGTGCGTTGTTCGCCGGCGACATGCTGCTGTGGACGCAGGCCATACCGGAAGTGGGAGCGGGGCTTTCCACCGTCCTGGTGAATACCCAGGTCGCCATCGTTCCGTTCTTGACGTGGCTGGTCGACCGGGAACGGATCTCGCGGCGGTTCCTGCTTGCGCTGCCAGTGTTGCTGGCCGGCGTCATGCTCGCCGGCGGCGTGCTCGAGCACGGCCTTTCCGGCACCGACCCCGCACGCGGCACGTTGCATTCGGTCGGCGCCGCGGTCTGCTATTCGGGGTTCCTGTTCTTGCTGCGACGCGGCGGGCAGTCCGGCCGACCCATGCAGACCTACGCCATCGTGTTGGCGACGTCGGCGGTGGTGGCGGCGGCGGTCGGACCGTGGTGGCACGGCTTCGACTTGTGGCCGGGCTGGCGCGCCATGGGATGGCTGACCCTGGTCGCCATCACCGGACAGTTGCTCGGTTGGCTGCTGGTGGCCGTGTTGTCGGCCCGCCTCCCCAGCACCGTCAGCTCCGCGCTCCTGTTGCTGATGCCTGTGGGCGCGGTCGCGCTGGGCGCTGGCGCGCTGCGCGAGCGCCCCTCCCCGCTGCAGCTCGCCGGCTGTGCACTCGTGCTGATGGCCGGGTACCTGGGCAGCGCAAAGCGTCTGGCGCCAGCACGCCGCGGGGCTTCCGGATGTTCCCTATTCGAACGACAAACGGACCGAACCGAGGCCCGCGAAGTCGGCGACGAACTCGTCACCGGGGTGCGCGTCGATCGCCCGGGTGCACGATCCGGGTAAGACGATGTCGCCGCGTCGCAGTCGCACGCCGAAACTCTCGACCTTGCGCGCCAACCACGCCACCGCCGTGACGGGGTTGCCCAACACGGCGTCGCCGCGGCCCTCGGCGACCACCTTGCCGTTGCGTGTCAGCACCGCGTCGATGGCCTTGGCGTCGAGCTCGGCTGGCGGCACTCGCGCCTCCCCCAGCACAAAACCCGCCGAGGAGGCGTTGTCGGCGATCGTGTCGCAGAGGGCAATCTTCCAGTCGGTGATCCGTGTGTCGATCAACTCGATGGAAGGAACCAGCGCCTCGGTCGCCGCCACGACGTCGTCCTCGGTGCAGCCGGCCCCTGGTAGGTCGGCCGACAGGATGAACCCCACCTCAACCTCGACTCGCGGGTAGAGGTAGCGCGCCGCCTTGACCGGGATGTCCTCGAACAGCTGCATCTCGTCGAGCAAATGGCCGTAGTCGGGCTCGTCCACCGCCATCATCTGCTGCATTGCCAACGACGACAGGCCCACCTTGTGGCCCACCACCCGAGCACCGTCGGCCACCCGCTGGCGGATGTTGATCAGCTGGATTTCATAGGCGTCGACCACGTCGATGTCGGGGTGGGCGGCGATCAAGGGAGCGATGGGCTCGCGACACCGCTCGGCGTGTGCGAGGTCGGCGGCCAACTCGTCGCGGATCGCCACGCTGAGCATCTGACGAGCTCCCCTCATCCGTCCGACCGCGCCACTCTCCCATGACCGAGCGGCACAGCCGTAAACACGGTGCTCGGCCGTCAGAGGTTCATGAATGCAGGGTGGGTCGGAAGCGACGGCGAAAGTCATCGCCGTCGAAGCCGAATAACCGCCGGTTTCGGCGGAAGGACGGCTGGGCATTCGCAGACATGAGCTCGCTACGTTCCATTGGTTTTCTCGCGGCTGCGGTAGTAACCGCCTGGGCGGGAATTCTCTGTGCACCCGTCCCAGCGTCGTCCGCCGACCCATGTCCCAACGTCGAAGTGGTGTTCGCCCGCGGCACCGGCGAGCCACCGGGGGTCGGCGGGATCGGCCAGGCGTTCGTCGATGCGCTCGGATCACGGGCGGGCGGCAAGTCGGTGGCGGTCTATCCGGTGAATTACGAGGCGAGCAGCGACTTCAACGGCGGCATCGCTTTCGCCAGAACCGTCGTGGACGGAATCAGGGACGCCGGTAGTCATATCGAATCCACGGCGTCGAACTGCCCTAACACCAGGGTGGTGCTCGGTGGGTACTCCCAAGGCGCCGCCGTGGCCGGCTTCGTGACTTCGGCTGCCGTGCCCAAGGAAGTGCCGCAGGAATTCGTGTCCTACGTCCCGCAACCGTTGCCGCGGGCGGTGGCTGATCACGTTGCCGCCGTGGTCCTGTTCGGCACGCCGTCCCCTGAATTTCTGCGCGGCGCCGGCGCGCCGCCGATTACGATCGGTCCCCTCTACGCGGGCAAGACCATTCAGCTGTGCGCCCCCGATGACAACATCTGCAATGGCGCACCTCCGGGACCGCCCGGTCTGGCTCACACTCTGTATGCGGCGAACGGCATGGTTGACCAAGGCGCGAATTTCGTTGCGAATCACCTTTAACCGGCTAGCTGGCCCCGGCCCTCGATTGGTCGATTCGAGAGACGCCCAGTGCGTTTTCGTGAGTTCACATATCGGCGCGCAATCATGTACTGTCGTACGCTAAGGTAATTAGTCGCGCGTTGAACAGCGAGGTCTCAAATGCTCAGATCCTCGGGTTGTCGGGGCCTCGACGTCGGATCCAATGCAGGCATTCAGTTTGACGAGGCGGGCTGACAACCGACGTATCCACAGCATTTCGGAGAGGCGGGGGGAATCACCGATGGCACGCCATGACCCAGATTACGAGCTTTACGAGCCACGTCGATCCCCCACCCTCTACACGTGTAGGGGCTGCGGCACGATCGTGCACAACATAAGAATTCATGACGCTTGGCATCGCGGGATAGACGAGCGCCGCCGGCAGGCGATCGACGGTGACCTCACGGACGACCAGTAGGGCCAGTCGTAATTGCCGAGCAACGCCCCTACGGGGCGATGCCCTCGACCAGCATGGTTGGTCCGAAGTGGCGGACTCGTCCGGGTCTAAGCCCGGCGTCGCGCATCAGGGCGTGCACTTGCTGCGGCGACCGTTCCCGACCGCCTTCGCAGGAAACCAGCATCAGCACGTCGAGCATCGCCGACACGGTGTTCAGCTGGCCTGATTCGTGGTGCATATCGATGGTGACCACCTTCGCGCCGGGCGGCATGGTGGCGTGGACCCGCTTGAGAATTTCGCGGCAGGCATCATCGTCCCAGTCGTGCAGAATCCACTTCATCGTGTAGACGTCAGCGCGAGCCTCGAGCTGACCGAACAGGTCGCCGGTGCGGCGCTCGATCCGGCCGGCCAACCCTCGCTCGCGTAGAAACCCGTCTGCCTGCTCGATGATCTCGGGCGAATCGAGCAGGATGCCCCGAGCGTTAGGCCGACGTTCGAGGATGGCCGCGAGCATGTGCCCGACTCCCCCGGCGACGTCGCAGATGACTCCATGCGTTGGCCATGGATAGGTCCGCACGATGCCGGCGAGGTCGAACTGGGTGAGCTGACGCATGGCGTCTGCGAACATGCTCCGCATGTCGGGGTGCTCGTCCAGGTACTCCCATAGCGACAAGCCGAAAGCCCTTCGGTATCCCGAGGTTTCGGCGCCTTCGCGGAGTTGGGCGTCGAGGTGCGCATATGCGGCTGCCGTGTCGGGGTGCGCGTAGTAGGCGACCCAGGAGGCGATCGATCTGGGGTGGTCGCGAAGTAGCGGTGCACCGAGCTTCGTCATGCGTGCACGGCCCCGGCGATCCAGTTTCATCAACCGCGACCCGGTCGCGGCGTTCACGATTCTGACGGTCACGTCCGGGTCTAATCCGAGTTTGTGTGCCAGTTCGACTGGATCGCGTGCGTCCTCGCCGAGGGCATCGGCTAATCCTGAAGAGACGAGCACGCCCGCGATTTTCAGCTTCTGCAACCCGAAGGTGATGTCGGAGAACAGCGCGAACTCCCCCGGCACCGCGGCGTCCGCGAGATCCAACACACGGCGTCGAGCATCGAATACGCCGCGCGCCACCGAACGCGGTAATGGCAAGGTAGGCAGGCGCATCGACATCACCTATCGCCGATCGCCGAAATCCGGCGCAGCCGAAAGCAGGGATGCCGGATCGGTCGTTGGGCAGGCGCGATCATAGTGTCGGGCTCGCTTTCTCGTCGGCCGCAGTTTGGCTGATGTCCGCGGTGGCGGCATGGGCGGCGGGCCACCATTTCGCCAGCGTCGCGAGTTCGGCGGCTTCCTGTTGCAGCGTCGCCGCTCCCGACGCGCCGATCAGCGCCGAGTCCATGTCGGGCAGTTCCGGCGTCACGCCGGCCGCTTTGGCTCTGGCGGCGTACGCCAGGCGCAGGGCTGCGACGGCCGCGTCGCGGTCGCGCGCCGGCACCGGGCGGGGCTTGGTCAGAAAGCGCATTAGCTCATGGTTGGGTATCTCACGGACATATGGGCGAAGTCCCAAGATTGCGTCCCGGATCTCGACGACGGTGTGATGTAGCTGCAGCTGTGATTTTTGGCGCCGGGGCTCCTCGTGGTCAAGGGCGAAGACACACTCTGGGACGACGGTTCGCAGAGCCCGCCGCAGCGGTTGCAGCGTGCGCCAGCTGTGGCTGATGGGATCCAGCCCGAGTGAGCGACGCAGCTTGGTGGCAAGAGGGACAGCCGCAGTCGCGAACACGCCGAATATCATGAAGAAAAGGCCGAACGCGTGGTACTGCTGCCTGAAGTCGGCGGTGTGAGTCCAGCCAAGCTGGTCGGACATTTGCAGGGCGGCCTCTTGGACCACATTCCCGATGCCGGCCAGGCCCATTGACAGAGTGCTGATCGCGATCAAGCGCTCCCGCCGCCCGCTGGCGATACGGAACTCGTGCACGGAAAGCAAAATCATGCGGGCCGCCAGGACCGTCAGCAACGCCGACACGCAAGTCAAGCCCGTCACGCTCTCCCAGCCGACCGTGAACTCGAGGGGCTTTTCTGCGATTCGCGCGGGAGTGCCGAAGATGAGGACTCCGGAAGCCAGTAACACCCCCGCCAGGCGGTAATACCTGTGCTTGCGGCGGGCTTCGGCTTCTGACATCCCCGACCACAGCAGGATGAATCCCATGAATTCGGCGTAGCTGTAACTCATTAGAGCGGTACTCAGTTGCCAGGTGCCTGGTCTCGTCATGAAAGCTGCACTGACGAGCATGTTTTGGACCAGCCGCTCGCGCAACAATTGCGTCAGCAGCAGGAGCACCAACGTGTTGTTGAAGTATTTTTCGTAGAGGTTGGTGTTGCACCATCGGAAGCGCCCGAGCAGGACGAGCGTCATGAACGCGATCACAGGCCAGGCGATGATGCCTGGCACGGCGGACGAGCTCACGGGCGGAAGAACACGCTGCTCATCATCGACTTCTGCGTCCCGCCCTCGGCGGCCGCGAGCATCACTATCGACGCGAACATCTCCGCGGCGCGTTCTCGGTCGTCGTCGAAAGCGGTGCGGCCCAGGATCTCCCCGACGCGAGGGTCGAAACCGGCTAGAGCGGTCGCAAAGATCATTTTGTGGTGGCTACCATCACTCCCGCCCGCGATCCCGCGGTCATGTTCCAACACCATGTGCCCGATTTCGTGGCACACGATCTGATCGATGTGGTACTCCGAAGTACCCGCTTCGTGGATGATGATGTCGTCGTCGTCCCGTTTCATCCACAGCCCGCAGGCGCTTATCGCGAGTTTGTCTACCGTCGGGACCACGCGAATCGGCCGACCACGCAAACGGGCGACGGCATCGATAAAAGTGGTGCGATCCCAAGGGACCGGGACGGGCAGGGTACGCACCAGCGCGCGCATGTCAGCCTTAGAAGTCATCTAGACCCGACCATTCTCCTGGCGCCATGGGCGGCAGGTCTTGCAGTTTGCGAATTTCATCGACCATCGCGGCCAAACTGCTTATGGCTTGTGGAGTCAGTCCGGACGTGCGCATGGCCAAATCTCGCACGCCGCTGTCGCGCAATGCTTGCATCAAAGTCAGTTGTGCCTCGATTTTCGGATCAGTGTCGCGATCAATCAGATAGGACGCAGGCACACCGAAAAAGTCGGCGATGGCGCGCAGATGTTGCACCGTCGGGTTGGTCTTGACGCCGTTTCTGAGCTGCCAGAGATAGGCCGGACTGATCGACACGCCCGTCTTGCTGGTTATCGCCGCCGCAGTGGCGGCGTTCGATAGCGGAGGCGTGCCGGCCTGCCGCATCACATCGAACAGCTGGTTCAACTTGACCGCGAGATCCGAGCCGTTCTCAGCAACACGTTGCACCCCGTCTGGCACATTGCCGCGATCCATTTACTCTCGTTTCATCGCAACGTTGTCCTCATATACTGACGTTATCAGCTGCCCGGCCTGCTAACCACCGACTTTTCGATCAACCCCGAATACACGCGCCGGTCATTAGGCTTTGAAAATGCGTTCGTACCGTTATGCCATCGCGGCGGTCATCGGCCTTTTATCCGCAGGCGTTGCCGCGACGGCGTGCACCAAAAGCATCACCGGACACGCGGTGCATACCCCTGGCGGTGCCGCCACCACCTCGCAGATCGCGACGTCGACACCGCCGACGCCGACCTCCGCTGCGCCCACCGGCCCGCCAGTCGGTACTGCGGTGATGAAGGTCAGCGGCGGAAGCGCCCCGGTCACGATCCGTTACCGGATCAACGGCGGCCCGGAGCAGACCGAGACCAATGTGCCCCTGCCGTGGGAAAAGCAGTACTCCGTCTACAACGAAGTGGAGTCGCAGGTCTCCGCCGACGGCGGAGACGCCCCGCTCACCTGCACGATCATCATGGACGGCGACAAACTCGTGTCCCTCAAGAGCGAACCGCGCCCCACCTGCAACTTCGCCTACTGGGGCTGATCGGCAACGCCGTCTGGACCGCGCCCGGGAGGCTCCCCGTCAGCGGACCGCTCGTAGGTCATCGCCGGCGGGGGCGGTACCGGGGGCAGCGGGCCGCGATATACGTCGAGATATGGTGCGGCATAAGGGTTTTGCCATGGCCGCACGCCGGCGCGTCGCCTGCGCACATACGTCACGACCAAGACGCCACAGGCCACGATGAGAAAGGCCAGCAACAGGGCTTTCGCGACCAGTGCCGCAGTCATGACGCGGATCTTAGCCCTGATCCGGGCATCAGGCGGACGCCGTACCTGCAGTGCCAAAACCTTCCATCCGTTCCGGCTTTCGCCGGTGACCACTGAGGCTTGAGCGATGCCTGAGACCGCTGTGACCGACCCGCCCAAACCATCCCCCGACACCCCGCCGGCCGAACGCCGATTGTCGCCACCGTGCCATATCTTGGAGCGTTCGAGACATGACTGATCGAGACGGAGGGCGCGTGCTGGACGACGACACAACGCTGTCGCCTGCCGACCTGCTCGAGTCCAACCGCGGCCTTCAGGCCTCGCCGACCGTCCGCCTGCTGGCCACGTTGAACCTCAACCTCTATGCGACCCTGATGGAACGCCAGCTCAGTGGCGGCGTGGTCGCCGAGACCGACCTGGTCATCCGCCTCGAGCGCGACCTGGCCGAACTCGACCAGTCGGGTGAGCAGTCCGGCCTGGCCCTGATCAAGTCGTGGGCCAGCCAGGGCTGGCTACACCGGGTAGCCGACCAGCGCTCCGGGCTCGAACGCAACCTGTGCTATCTGACCCAGGAGGCGCGCCGCGCGCTCGACTTTCTGCGGGGCATGCGCCGTCAGGACACCATCGCCACCGGCGGCTCGATCAACGGCATCGCGTCGCGGCTCAAGCAGATCGCGTTGCGGGTCGGCAACGACCCCGCCCGCATCCGCGCCGGCATCGAAGCCGAAATCGCCGCTCTGCAAGCCGAACTCGACGCCCTGGAGCAAGGTGCCGCTTCGGCTGAGGCCAGTCACGACGTCGACCTCACCGACGCCTACGACGAAGCCCACGCCATCGCCCTGCAGATGGAACGCCTGATCACCGACATCGGCCAGTACGGGACGATGATCGAACGGGCCACCGCGGCCCTTGACGAGCCGATCGACAGCAACGTCGAATACCGTGACCGTCAGCGTCGCATGTACGCCGACTACGAGACCGCGTGGGACTCGCGGGGCCGCGACTCGCACCGTGCCTTCCTGCGGATGATCAACGACCCGGATCAACGCGCCGAGTTCGAAGCCGACGTCGCCGCGGTCGCCCAAGCCCTGCCGGCCCTCGATCCCGCTCTACGCAAGGTGATGGCCGGCTTTTTCGAACTCGTCGGTCACCAGATCGATGAAGTGGAACGCATTCAACAGCGCTGCGCGCAGCGGGTCAAACGGTTCACCGCATTCGGCACCCTCGAGCAGAGCCGCGGCGTGGCCCGTCAGCTCAACGAGGCCATCGGCGCCGCGCGCAACCTGCTGAAGGCTTCGCTGACCGATTCCCGCCTGGACATCGAACTTCCGTTGGCCCGCCACGCGTTCAGTTCGGTTGGGGCGCTGAGCTTCCGGATCGGTGACCTGTCCAATCCGAAGCCGGCTCAGGCCGCCGAGGGTGAGGTCGACCTCGCCAGCTTCGCCGCACTCACCACGCAGGTCGACGCGCCCGCGATGTCTGAGATGATCAACACCGCAATCAGCTCCGGGGCCAAGCTGTCGCTGCCGGATGCGGTCGCCATGCTCGATTCGGCCTATTTGGGCCACGTCATCGTGTTGTGGTCGTGGGCGCTCAAGCAACCGGAATCCGAACAGGTTTCCGAATCGGTCACCGTCCGCTTTCAATCCCTGGACGGGCGCGACCGCGAGATGGAGGTGCCGTCCTTGATGTTCACCGAGCCGGTGTCCAGTCTGCTGGGAGCCACTGCGTGACCGTCGAAGAAACCGTCGACTACAGCGGATTCTCCGCACTCCCCCAGGTCGACCAGACCGCGCGCATCCCGCACCAGCGCCGGCCCCGGTTCGACGGCGACGTATCCGAGCTGCCCGACCGGGCCTGCTGGGCGCTACAACAGCTGCTGACCCGCCGCTACATCAGCGCCGAGGCCGACCGCGACATCTACACGTGGGTGCAGGAATACCGCGCCCAACTGTCCGTCAGACTCTCGGAACTAGATCTGTTGCTGCGCGTCGTCGAGGGCACTTTCGAAACCGACGGGGTCGCGTTCGTCGAGCAGGCCCGCTACGAATCCGCCCGCGGCGTAAAGCTTTTGCGCCGTGAGCCGCTGGGCACCTACGATTCCATCTTGGCGCTGCACCTGGCGCAGATGATGCGCGCCTCCGGTGATCAGGCCGTCGTGATCAGCCGCGAGGAAATGCACGGGCTGTTCTCCGGGGTCCTCAACGACGTCGACCGCGACGCCGTCACCTTCGCCGCGCGCATCGACGGCGCCATCGCCCGGCTGGCGTCGCTGGAAATCCTGCGCAAGACGCGCGACGACGAGGACAGCTACACGGTCAGCCCGGTCATCAACGCCGTCATGACGGCCTCGGTGATCGCCGAGCTGCAGCAGCAGTTCGAGATTCTCCTGGGCGGCGGGGTCCCCCAGGAACGGGGGCAAGGCGACGAGGAGGGACCCGAGGATGACTGAACAGTTCCACCTGGCGCGCCTGCAGGTCATCAACTGGGGTGTCTTCGACGGGTACCACTCCATCCGATTCAGTGCAGGCGGCGCGCTGATCGCCGGCGCCTCCGGCAGCGGCAAATCCTCACTCCTGGATGCCATTTCGCTCGGCTTCCTGCCCTTCAACCGCCGCAACTTCAACGCCTCCGGCGATAACACCGCCGCCGGGTCGAGCGCCGGCCGGCGCACCGTCGACAAATACGTCCGCGGCGCCTGGGGCCAGCGCAGCGACGCCGGCAGCAGCAAGGTCATGTATCTGCGCGGCGACGGCACCGCCTGGTCGGCGGTTGCCGTCACCTACCGCAGCAACACCGGACGCACTGTCACCGGCCTGGTGCTCAAATGGCTCACCGGTGAATCGCGATCGGACTCCTCGAGCCGGTTCGTGCTGGCCGACGGCGACCGCGACATCGAGAACGTCTGCAACCGCTGGGCCGCGGGACGCTTCGACGCGGCGGTGTTCAAAGACGATTGGCGGTTCTCCACCAAGGTGGAGTCGCAATACCTCGCCCAGTTGTATGCGACCATCGGCATCCGGGCGTCCGACGCCGCGCAGCAGTTGCTCGGCAGGGCCAAATCGCTGAAAAGTGTTGGTGGGCTTGAACAGTTCGTCCGGGAGTTCATGCTCGACGAGCCGGCCAGCCAGACCCGGCTGCCCGAGGCGCTCAAGCAGATCGACCCCCTGGTGGACGCCCGCGAACTGCTGGCCGTCGCGCAACGCAAACGCAAGATCCTCGGCGACATCGAGAAGATCCAGCAGCGCTACGCCTCGGAGTCCTCCGACCTGGGCATCATCGATCTCGTCGACCAACCGATGGTCCGCGCCTACACCGATCACGTCCGGCTGGCGCAGTGCCCCGCGCAGATCGAATCGCTCGACGCCACCATCGATCAGCTCGGCAACGAATATGAGGACGTCACCCGCCAGCTCAATCTGGCCAAGGCCGAGGGTGATTCGCTCAACGCGCAGATCAGCGGATCCAGCACCAGCCCGGGTCCGCTGCAGTCGCAGGTGGCCGCGGCCGAGGCGCACGCCGAGCAGGTGTCGCGGCGGCGGACCGCCTATGAAGCCCTGCTCACCGCGCACGGCCTCGACGTCCCGGAAACCGCGGACGAATTCTGGAACCTGCGTGAGGAACTCACCACCCGCGCCACCGAGCTACTGGCAAAACTGGACCGCGGCCGCGAAGCCTCGACCGATGCCGAGTACGCCCAGAAGGTTGCCCGCATCGCCCGCGACGACGCGGCCAAGGAACTCAAACGCGTCGAGCGCGTCGGGTCGGCGCTGCCGGAGTTCGCCCTGACGATGCGTGAAAACATCTGCGCCGCAGTCGGTATCCACCCCGGTGAGCTGCCCTATATCGCAGAGCTGATGGATCTACGACCCGAACACAGCCGCTGGCGCGTCGCCGTCGAGAAGGTGCTGCGCGGCGTTGGTCTGCGGCTGCTCGTGTCCGACAGCCACTACGCGGCGGTGCTGCGGTTCGTCAACGAAACCAACATGGGTGGTCGGCTGCAGCTGCATCACGTCCGCGCCAGGTTCATCGGCGCGCAGATCACCGAGGCGGAGCCGAACACGTTGGCCGGCAAGCTGTTCGTCGTCGACCCCACCCACGACTGCGCCGCCGAGGCCGCCGACGTCATCGCCGCCGCCGGCGATCACATCTGCGTCGACACCCCCGACGTGTTCCCCCGCTTTCGGCGCGCCGTCACCGACACCGGCCTGTACAAGGACTCCGAACGCCTGGCCATCAAGGACGACCGCCGACCGCTCAAGCAGGCCGACTACATCTACCAAGGCGATGTCGCCGCCAAGGTCGACGCGCTGACCGTGGATCTGGCCAACGCCGAAGAGGCGTATCGACGCGCCCGCAGCGTCGCCGACGACATCGCCGCCGAACGCCAGCAGTGGCGGGACCGGGCCGCGGCGTTCAAGGCGATCTGTGATCAGTACGAGCAGTGGACCCATATCGACACCGAGACCGCCGACGGGCACGCCGACCGGCTGCGCGAGCAGTTCGAGCTGCTGCTGGCCGACAACCCCGATATCGAGGCGCTCACCGCGCGGGCCGAGGAGTGCTGGGAGCAGATCCAGACCGTGATGACCCGTCGCGGCGCGATCCAGACCCGCCGCGACGACCTCGACGGTCGCCGCACCCAGTTGCTCGAGCTTTCCGACCGGCTTGCTCCGGCTTTCGTCTCCGAGCCGCTGACCGATCTGTTGAACCGCTACGCCGCCGACCTGCCCGTCGCGCTGGACATGCTCAACCCCGAACCGCACCGCGACGCGCTGTTCACCGCCATCCGGCGGGAACGCGAGCAGCTGCGCGAAAGCCGCAGGCGCTCATACGATGAGCTCGCGCGGATCCTCAACACGTTCGACACCGCCTTCCCCGACGCCATCCCCAACGACAGCGACGTCTTCGACGAGCGCGTGCACGATTACGTCGCGCTGTGCCGTCACATCGACGAGCGTGAACTGCCCGAGGCCTACGAGCGAATGATGCGGCTGGTGACCGAGCAGGCACCCGACGCCATCCTGACCCTGCACCGGGTCGCCGAACAGGAGGCTCGGCGGATCAGCGAGCAGATCGAACGCGTGAACACCGGGCTGGGCGCGGTGGAGTTCAACCGGGGCACCCGGCTCACCCTGCGCGCCACCGCGCGCAGCCTGACCGCGGTCGCCGAGCTCACCGAGATCGTCCGGGCCATCTCGCGGCGCATCGCCGAGGTGGGCCTCGGCGACAAGCAGGCCATCCTGGACCAGTACGCCGACATCCTGCGCCTGCGTAATCGATTGGCCTCGACGGCTCCCGAAGACAAGGCGTGGACCCGCGACGCCCTGGACGTCCGCAACCGCTTCACCTTCGACTGCGCCGAGTGGGATGTCAGTAGCGATGAGCTGATCCGCACGCACAGCAACGCCGGTGACAACTCCGGGGGTGAGCAGGAGAAGCTGATGGCGTTCTGTTTGGCGGGGGCGTTGAGCTTCAACCTGGCGAATCCTGAAAGTGCGGACAACAAGCCGGTTTTCGCTCAGCTCATGCTCGATGAGGCGTTTTCCAAGTCCGACCCACAATTCGCTCAGCAGGCATTGCAGGCCTTCCGCAAATTCGGTTTCCAGCTCGTCATCGTGGCGACCGTGCAGAATGCCACGACCATCCAGCCGTACATCGACAGTGTGGTGATGGTGTCCACGCGCGAAGCCACCGGCCGCAACTCGCGCCCGGTGGCGACCGTGACCACCAAGACGATCACGGACTTCACCGCGTTGCGGCATGAGATGCGGACGTCGTCGGCACTGGTTGCGGCCGGCGTGTGACGCGCTGACCCTTTTTGGGATCGGTAGCCACGCGAAAGCGCAAAAATTTCGCGAGTTTCGGCGTTGAATTTCCGATACCAGCGAAAGGGCACTGCTGTGGCCATCAACGAAATTGCGAGGAAAGTCGTAGGCGCGGCGCTGTTGTCGTGCGGTGTCGTGGTGGCCGGACTGGGGCTCGCCCTCGGCACCGCACAGGCCCAGCCGGGGCCGGTGCCGCAGACGCATGGCTTGGCACCCGAAGACGGGCCGGTGCCGCCGGGTGCGAGCGGGCCGTACACCTGTTGCCCCGAAGACCAAAAGACCGGGCTGCACCCGCAGACCGGGCGCGGATGCCCGGGGACGCAAGTCAACTGGGACGCCAGTCAGTGCCACACCTGGTACGGCGTCGTCTGGGGGCATGGAAACGCCGCCCCCGGGATCTGGGAGGGCGGTCCCCCGCCTCCGGAGGCGACGCGCAAGCCGTGGTGCGGGTTTCCGTTCATGTGTTCAGGAACGCCGTGATGTACCGGTGCCGGCCCATCCGCCGACCGAGCCCTGACACAGGCGCATAACCCCCGCTTATTTTCTGCTCAACGCGGGATCTACATCTTCGACCGCTTCAAACTTCGGTTGTCTAGGAGGATGTATGACCATCGCTGGGAAGACCGTGCTGGTGACCGGCGCGAATCGGGGCATCGGTAAGGCCCTGGTAGGAGGCGCTGCGGCGAGACGCCAAACACGTGTACGCCGGCACCCGACGGCCGGCGACCCATCCGGATCCGCGGGTCACCGCCTTGAGCCTGGACGTGACCGACGCCGCGCAGATCGAGCAGGCCGCGCAACAACTCGAATCTCTCGACATTCTCGTGAACAACGCCGGCGTGGCACTCTACGACGACCTGAGTGATCGCGCGGTGCTTCAACAACACCTCGCCGTCAATCTCTTCGGCAGCTCCGACCTCACTCAGGCCTTGCTGCCGTTGCTGATTCGGTCTCGGGGCGCCATCGTGAACAATCTTTCGGTGAACGCGCTCGCGCCACTGCCACTGATTCCGGCCTATTCGATTTCCAAGGCGGCCGCATTCAACTTCACTCAGTCTCTGCGAGTTCTTCTCGCAGGACAGGGTGTCAGCGTTCACGCGGTCCTGACCGGCCCGGTGGACACGGACATGACCCGGGGCCTCGACATACCCAAGTCGCCAGCAGATTCCGTGGCGCGCGCCATCCTCGACGGGGTCGAGCAAGGGGCCGAAGAAATCTTCCCCGATCCGATGTCGCAGTCGGTCTCGCCGAGCTGGTATGGCGGTGCGGCCAAGGCACTGGAACGTCAGTACGCGGCTCTACTGAATCGCTGAAGCCGGGGCCGATCCGCTGGGTGTCTCAGAATCCACGCCTGGGTACTAGCCGGCCGGCGGACGGCATTCGTTGGCGCCCGGATCCCACCACCAGCCGTTGTCGCATGCGAGCGGTTGCGGCCCGACACCCAAGGGGCGGCACACGTTGGCCGTCGGGTCCCACCACTGGCCCGGGTCGCACGCCAAGGGTTGCGGCCCGACCCCGAGCGGTCGGCAGACCTTGCCGGTCGGGTCCCACCACTCGCCGTCGGCGCAGTCGGCCTTGCTCACCGCCGGCGTCAACACCGTCACGGCTGCCATCGACGCGAACGCCAGCATGACGATGACGACAGCTTGGCGAATGAATGTCCTCATGGGGACCTCCCCTCGTGACTATTCACTAATCGAACCCAGCCCAGGCATGCAGGTCAATAGCGTCTTCTGCGCTACGGCAACGGCCGGGCGCCCCCATTGGCGGGTGTCATGTCCGCTAGCGCCGGCGCTAGCGGACATGCGATGCACCGATTGGGTCAAGGACAGCGGCGTCGGAGGCGTGCCGATGAATTCCGGACACAGGACCGGTCAGACCTTTCGGACGGACAAATCGAGAGCAAAGGTGGAGCCATGTCCCCCGAACACACGGCCTTGCCGCCGGTCGTCGATCACCAAACCTGGCGTGCCGCGCTGGAGGAACTGCGCAACCGCGAGAAGGCCGCCACCCGCGAACTGGACGCGATCGCCGCCCAGCGGCGACGGCTGCCCATGGTCGAGTTGCCCGACTACACCCTGGTGGGTGCCGACGGGCCCATCCGCCTGGTCGACGTGTTCGACGGCCGCTCGCAGCTGATCGTCTATCACCACATGTGGGCCGACGGCGCGGAATGGCAGTGCAGCGGGTGCACCGGCTTCACGTCGCAATTCACCCGACTGGAATTCCTCGAGAACTACGACGCCCGGTTCGTCATCGTCACCAATGGACCGATCGAGGAAGCGCTGGCCTACAAGCGGAGAGTCGGCAACCGGATGCAGTGGTACTCGTCATCGCAGAGCCCGTTCGCCGCCGACATGGACGCGCCGCCCGGCGGCGGGTTCGGCGTGAACGTGTTCCTGCGCGACGCCGACACGGTGTATCGCACCTGGCATACGAACGGGCGAGGCACCGAGCAACTCAGTCACTCGTTCGGGCTAATCGACATTCTGCCGTGGGGCCGGCAAGAGGAATGGCTCGATTCGCCGCCAGGTTGGCCGTCGCGGCCCACCTACTCGGGGTGGCTCGACTCCCCCGCCATCGCGGCCGCGTATGGATGCACGACGACTGAGGCCAAACCGTGAGCGCCGCCGAACGTTTCGTCGTCATCCGCACCATCGCTGCCACCCCGGCCGCGATCTTCGCAGTCCTCGCCGACCCGTCCCGCCACCAGAACATCGAGCCCACGGATTGGGTCCGCGACGCCGTGGACACCGCGCCGATCACCGGCGCGGGACAGATGTTCTCGATGAACATGTACCTCACCGCCGCGGGCGGCGACTACGTCACGCACAACCTGGTGCATGTGTTCGAGCGGGACCGCACCATTGCCTGGATGCCTGGGCTGCTCGACGACGCGGGCAACCACACGCCGGGCGGCTGGTTCTGGCGTTATGACCTTGTGCCGAACGGTGATCGCACCGACGTCACCCTCACGTACGACTGGAGCGGTACGCCGCAGGCCTTCCGGGACCGGGTTGGCGAGATGCCCATCTTCGGCGAGGATTACCTCGCTACCTCCCTGGTCGCTCTCGAGCGCTCGGTCGCTGGTTGACCAGCTAAACGGTCAATCCCAGTTAGCGGGTAGGCCAAAGGTGTCGCTGAGTCCTTGCCGCCCGGCGTCGGTGAGCATCACCGCGCGGCGTTGATTGATGTGACGGATCCAGTCCAGATCGAACAGGCGTCGGGCAAGCGCGGACCCGAGCGCGCCGGCGAGGTGATGGCGTTGTTCGGACCAGTCCACGCAGTAGCGGATCATGGGCTTGCTGCGATCGAGAGGGGCCAGGTCTATTCCCAAGGCGATGAGGGTTTCTCGTCCCCTGGCGGTGAGCTGGTAGGTCAGGTCTGCGCCCGGAGCCGACAGCCGGTCGGCTGCGGCGGCATCCGGACGGTGGCGTCCGTCGCCGCCGGCGATCAGCTCCCGGTCGAGCATCGCGCTCATGATCGCAACGCCCAACCGCCCGGCGAGGTGGTTGTAACAGGTGCGGGCGCGCCGCAGGGCGTGCGCACGTGTCCCTTGGCGCAGGGAGCGGATCGGCTCGGGCGCAGCGATTCGGGCGAGGGCCTCCAAGGCTTCGGCGACGGGTGGACCGGCCAGACGGAAGTAGCGGGCGCGGCCTTGACGATGCACGGTCAGCAGGCCGGCATGGACCAGCTGGGCAAGGTGTTCGCTGGCCGTCGAAGCGGCCACTCCGGCTTCGGTGGCCAGCACGCTCGCGGGCAGCGCACGCCCGTCGAGCAACGCCATCAATACCCGTGCCCGAGCACGCTCGCCGATCAGTGCGGCAACACTGCCGATATCGGCGTCACCGCCATCCCGGACGGCGACCTCGAGTGCGGGATCGCTGGGCATGCCACCACGATAGGTGGAGGACATTTCGGGCGGCACCGAAGCAAATCGGCATCACGATGGGCCGATGGACACCGACGACACCGCGAACACGACAGCCCCGCCTGGCGCGATCGAGGCAGTGGTTCAGGCTTGGGAAAGCGCCCTGGCCGCTCACGACCTGGACGCCCTGCTGGCCTGTTATGCCACCGATGCGACCTTGGAAAGCCCGCTGGTCGCCCACATCACCGGCACGGACGGAATCCGCCGGGGGCACGCGCAGCTACAGCCGTTTCTCGCCGAGGTGGTGGCTCGCACACCGAAGCTGCGCGCTTATCACCGGGCCGGCTTTTTCACCGACGGTCGGCGGGTGACCTGGGAGTATCCCCGCGCGACGCCTGACGGTGAGCAAATGGACTTCGTCGAGGTGATGGAGATCGAGAGCGGCTTGATTCAGGCCCACCGCGTGTATTGGGGCTGGCGCGGCGTCGAGGTCCTGATGAACGACGAATACCACCGGGATTCCTAGCGTCGGCGACTTTGACGCGCGCCTCTATCCATTCGGCAAGGTAGGGGCGAACAATACGGAAATGGCTCTGAAAACCCGGTCGCACTGGGTGCTCGGGTACGGACTGGCTCGCGCGACGCTGAAGCTGTTGGCTCGCCGAGGCGACCCGTTCGCCCGGCTGGTGATCGACAACCACCAGCCCAACAACGCGCACCGGCTCATTGAGCAGATTCGTCAACGGGGGCGCCTGTCGGAGGTGATCGGCGGCTGGGTCACCGCCGATGCTCAGATTGTCCGAGAGATCTTGCGGGATGACAGGTTTCGGACCTCCAAACCCCACGATCGGTCGCCGTTTCGTATCGTCCAATGGGCGTTTGCGAAAACGAATCCGGGCGTGCTGAACGGCCTCGAACCGCCGTCTCTACTGGTCATTGATCCGCCCGAACATGAGCGCCTCCGACGCCTGGTGTCGCGGGCGTTCACCCCGCGGGCGACCGATCGACTGCGTCATCGCATCCAAGAGATCGTCGACGCCTTGGTCGCCGATCTCGACGACAACGCTCGCTGCGACCTGATCGCCAACTACGCCTCTCAAATTCCCATCGAGGTCATCGCCGAGTTGCTGGGAATTCCGCGCGATGAAATTCCTTATCTCTACGCGATGGCCGATCCTGGCGCCAAGCTGCTCACCACCACGGTGCCCTCGTGGCGCGACTTCGAGACCGCCCTCGCGGCCCTGCGCGAGTTCGAAGGTTACCTCGACGCACATATCGAGCGGCTGCGCCGCAGCGGCGGCGATAACAGCGTCCTGTCGGCGGTGCTGCAGGACAGCGAGCTCACCGCGCTGGAAGTCAAGATGTTCGCGGGGCTCCTGCTCGGCGCCGGCTTCATCACCACCACCCACGCCTTCGGTAACGCCATCACGGCGCTCGTCGATCACCCCGACCAGCTGGCCGGCCTCCAAGCGCACCCCGAGGGCTGGCCCAACGCGGTCGAAGAAACGCTGCGCTACCACTCCGTCGCCCAATTCGGCGCCCGGGTGGCCACCCAAACGCTGCAGATCGACGGCCACACCGTCCGGGCGGGATCGACCGTCTTCCTCAGCATCGCCGGTGCCAACCGCGATCCAGCCATCTTCGAACGTCCCGACGAATTCGACACCACCAGGGTCAACGCCCGCGACCACATCGGCTTTGGTACCGGTGTGCACGCCTGCCTCGGTGCGCCGCTAGCCCGGATGGAATTGAACATCGGCTTGCGCGCCCTCTTCGAACGATTCCCCCAACTCGCCCTCGCCGGCGAACCGACCCTCAACGACAGCACCCTTCTGCACGGAGTCAAGCACCTCCCAGTCCATCTCGGGCCCGCCAGGGTCAACGCCGGCTGACCGCGCTACCGACTAACGACATCGGCCGATATTCCCGCCGGGTTACTCAAACCGATTGCGGGACAACGGTATAAATGCCAGCCGCGGCCCTTGGGGCCAGGCGTGTCATCCGGCCGGCTATCGGCGTTCGGCGCCGTTCCCCCTTCGACACGGGCGCCGACAGGGCGCACACTTGTCGAATGCAGGTATGTCATTTCATCGGCGTTACGCCGAGCGCACCGCGTCTGGCCGCGCCACCACCCTGGCTCCGGGTTCGGGCCTCGATGTCACCGCGACCGACGTGACGTGGCCCCAGCAGCGCCGGACGCTGAACGGCCTGTCGGACATACGCGCGTTCTTCCACACGAACAAGGTGCCGCTCTTCTTCATCTCGCCCACGCCGTTCAACCTGCTCGGCGTTGACCGGTGGATACGAAACTTCTTCTACCTCACCTACTTTGACTCGTTCGAGGGCACACACTCGCGCGTATTCGTGCCCCGGCGGCGCGACCGCCGCGATTTCGACTCGATGGACGAGGTGTGCAGCCATCTGCTGTCCGATCCCGAGACGGTCGAGTTCATCGCCGGTAAAGGTGCCGGCGCCAAGTGCTGCTTTGTCATGCTGAACGAGGAAATTCAGGCACTCGCGCGGTCGGCGGGCCTCGATGTCATGCATCCGCCGATCGAGTTGCGCCAGCGCCTGGGTTCCAAGATCGTCATGACGCGGTTGGCCGACGAGGCGGGGGTGCCGAGCGTGCCTAATACGATCGGGCGGGCTCACTCCTACGACGACCTGCTGGCGCTCGCGCAAAACGCCGGATTGGGAGACGACCTCGTCATTTCGATCGCTTACGGCAACGCCGGCAGCGGGACATTCTTCGTGCACGGTCAGGGCGACTGGGACCAGCACGCCGGGGATCTGGTGGGGCAGGACCTCAAGGTGATGAAGCGGATCCGCAATGTCGAGGTGTGCCTCGAGGGCGCCGTGACCCGGCACGGCACCGTGGTCGGCCCCGCGATGACGAGTCTCGTCGGCTATTCGGAACTGACTCCGAGCCGGGGCAGCTGGTGTGGCAACGACATCTGGCGCGAGGTGTTGCCGCCCGCCCAGACGCATGCCGCGCGAGAAATGGTGGCAAAGCTCGGCGATGTCATGCGGCGCGAGGGCTACCGCGGCTACTTCGAGGTGGACCTGTTGCACGATCTGGACGCCGACGAGCTCTACCTCGGCGAGGTGAATCCGCGGCTGAGCGGTGCCAGCCCGATGACCAACCTCACCACCGAGGCCTATGCCGATATGCCGCTGTTCCTCTTTCATCTGCTCGAGTACATGGACGTGGAGTACGAGCTCGACATCGAGGAGATCAATTCGCGCTGGGAGCGGGGCTATGGCGAGGACGAGGTCTGGGGCCAGGTGATCATCACCGAGACGTCTCCGGAGATCGAGCTTTTCACCGCGACGCCACGCACCGGGGTGTGGCGGATCGACGACGACGGCCGGGTCTCCTTTTCGCGAACCGCCAACGACTGGGCCACGCTGCTCGACGGTTCCGAGGCCTTCTACATGCGGGTCGCCGCACCCGGCGACTTACGTTCGCAGGGCGCCCAACTCGGCGTGCTCGTCACTCGCTCACACCTGCAGACGGACGACTATCGGCTCAGCGAGCGCTGCCAGCGCTGGGTCAAGGGGATGAAGGCGAAGTTCGTCTCGACACCCTTGACGCCGGCCGCGCCGATCGTTTCTCGGCTCGTCGCGCGCGCGTGAGCGCCCCGGCCGGCATCGCACTGGACAACTGGCTGTCGGCGCCGTACGCGCGGTGGTCGTTCCAGCACGTCGAAGACTTCGTGCCGACCGCGATCATCTCGCGCGGCACCGGGCCGGTCGCGGCGTTGCCCGCGGCTACTGCCGATCTGTCGACGATTCCGGTGACGGGCACGGACGGCACGGCCACCACCGTCGGCGCGGTATTGGCCGGTTCGGGCACCGACGGCTGGGCCGTCGCCTGCCGCGGTGCGATCGCGGCCGAGGAATATCTCGACGGCCTGGGCGCTCGGACGCCACACCTGTTGTTTTCGGTGAG
>NZ_LZMG01000145.1:0-4365 GCF_001673615.1 Mycobacterium sp. 1245499.0 | reverse complement strand
GGCGCGTGGCCGATTCGGCGACGAAGCTCGACGATGAATTCCGGAACCGGCGTCACGTCGCGATTCTCTCGTTGATCGCTGGCGCCGCGTCCCCGCGCAGGCCCACCTCGGCGTGTCCGAGCACCGACCAGCGCCGGTGACCAAGCTCCACATGGATTTCCGCGCGTTCGGTGTTGGTGCACACCGCGGTGCCGCCGTCGGGATCGGTGTAGCCCAGGCTCACGCACCGGTCCGGCGGCTGGTCGACGCTGATGCGTACCCGCCGACCGCCGATGCGACCCACCAGCTGCCAGCCTCGTGGGTCGAGCCTGGTCCGCATCGCAAGCGATGGCAAAAGTATTGTGGGCCAATCTTTTCCGTCGAGCCGAAAGCGCACGAACGCCAGCGGTGCGAGCCTGCGCAGTACCGGCCGGTGCGACACGGCGGTGACCACCTCGAGGACGTCGCCGCCACCGAGGTCTGCGTGGATCCACCCCCAGCGCCGGGCGTTGCCGTGTCCGTAGATGTGGGCGACGGCGCCGCGCCAGCCCGCGATGGGCGCGGCGGCGTCGTGGACGGTCAGCGACCCGGTGAAGTCGGCGGTGGGGGCGAGCACGACCTGCGCGCCGGGCAGCAGCTCGCGTTCCCACGTCAGACGGGGGAAGGTCCACAGCGGACGCGCGGTGTCCGTCCAAGACAGGTCCCACGCCAGCGATTCGGCCCGTCCGCGCAGCCGCCCGTCGGCCACTCCCGCCCCGGCGGCGCTGAACCAGTCGGCGCCTGCCGCGGGCCGCGCGGGCTCGGGACCGAAGCGTTCGGTGCGGGGTGACCCGTCGAGCGGAAATCGGGTGACCCAGCCGTGCGCGTAGGGAGCGCCCCGCACGGGAGCGACCGTCTCGCAATGGATCCACAACCCCGCGCCCGTCCGTGGATCGGAGAGGGTCGCGTACCACACTTCGAGGCGCCCGGCCTCACCCCGCCACCGCGGAGCCGCGGCCGATCGCTTTTCGTCGTCCATCGCTTGCTCCCGTGGCCTGCCGGACCCAGCCGGACCGGTGCGGCTACTCGGCGAGGCGAGTGGCCGGGTGCACCGCGATGAGCCCTAACTTGCTGCGCCGCTTGCACATTGCCGCCAGCTCCGAGTAGGCCTTGGCGCCCAGCAGCTCGGTGAGCTCGTCGGCCAGACTTTCCCACACCTGCTTGGCGCCGACGTGGGCGGCCGGGTCGCCGGTGCAGTACCAGTGCAGGTCGGCGCCACCGGAACCCCAACCGCGGCGGTCGTATTCGGTGACCCACGTCTTGAGGATCTCGGTGCCGTCCGGCCGGGTCACCCACTCCTGGCTGCGACGGATCGGCAGCTGCCAGCAGACGTCGGGCTTCATGGTCAGCGGCGGCACCCCCAGCTTGAGGGCCTTGCTGTGCAGCGCGCAGCCGACGCCGCCCGGAAAACCCGGCCGGTTCAAGAAGATGCAGGCGTCTTTGTGCTTGCGGGTGCGGTACTGCGGTTGGCCGTCGTGCTCGTCGAGCTCCAGATAACCCTTGCGGCCCAAGCCTTTTTCGCGGAACTGCCAGTCGGCGTCGGTCAGCTTCTGCACCGCGTCGTCCAGGCGGGCGCGGTCGTCGTCGTCGGACAGGAACGCCCCGTGCGAGCAGCACCCGTCGTCCGGGCGGCCCTCCACCGTGCCGCGGCAGGCCGGAGTGCCGAACACACACGTCCACCGGGAGAGCAGCCAGGTCAGGTCCGCTGCGATCAGGTGTTCGGGGTTGTCGGGGTCGTAGAACTCCACCCATTCGCGGGCGAAATCCAGCTCGACCTCTTGTCCGGGTGCGGGGTGCGAATTCGCCACGCAGTCCACGTTAGACCACGATTCGGGCCATCCGAGTCGCTGACACTCGGGCCCTGTATGGCCGTGATCACGGCGGGTTAGCCGGGTCGCGCAAAGCACCGCTGCTGCGGCTTCGTTAGTTTGTTTACGTGCGATTGGGCGTTCTCGACGTGGGCAGCAACACGGTGCATCTGCTGGTGGTCGATGCCCACCGGGGCGGTCACCCGACGCCGATGAGTTCGACGAAAGCCACGCTGCGCCTGGCCGAGGCGACCGACAGCGCCGGCAAGATCACCAAACGCGGTGCCGAGAAGCTGATCTCGACGATCGACGAGTTCGCCAAGATCGCCGACAGTTCAGGTTGTGCGGAGCTGATGGCCTTCGCCACGTCCGCGGTCCGCGACGCCGGCAACTCCGACGACGTGCTGAGCCGGGTGCGCAAGGAGACCGGCGTGGAACTGCGGGTGCTGACCGGCGTGGACGAGTCGCGGCTGACCTTCCTGGCGGTGCGCCGGTGGTACGGGTGGAGCGCGGGCCGCATCATCAACCTGGACATCGGCGGCGGCTCGCTGGAGATGTCCAGCGGCGTGGACGAGGAGCCCGAGGTCGCCTTGTCGCTGCCGCTGGGCGCCGGGCGGCTGACCCGCGAGTGGCTGCCCGACGACCCGCCCGGCCGGCGCCGGGTGGCGATGCTGCGGGACTGGCTCGATGCCGAGCTCGCCGAGGCCAGCGTGAACATCCTCGAGGCGGGTAGTCCCGACCTGACGGTGGCGACATCGAAGACCTTTCGGTCGCTGGCACGACTCACCGGCGCGGCGCCCTCGGGCGCCGGACCGCGGGTCAAGAGGACGCTCACAGCAAACGGCCTCAGGCAACTCATATCTTTCATCTCTAGGATGACGACCGCTGACCGGGCGGAACTGGAAGGAGTGAGCGCCGAGCGGGCACCGCAGATCGTTGCGGGCGCGCTGGTGGCGGAGGCAAGCATGCGAGCGCTGTCGATCGAATCGGTGGATATTTGCCCGTGGGCATTACGGGAAGGTCTCATCTTGCGCAAACTCGACAGCGAAGCCGACGGATCGGCCCTCATGGAGCCTTCGGTGCGTAATGCTGGAGGTCAGGTAGTTGATCGGAATCAGCACCGATCGAGAGGCGACAAACCATGACCGGACCGCACTCCGAAACCGAGAACCCAGGCACTCGGCCGATCTCGGTGGCCGAATTGCTGGCCAGAAACGGAACCATCGGTGCCCCGGCGGTCACCCGGCGGCGCCGCCGCCGGCGCGGCGACAGCGACTCAGTGACCGTCGCAGAACTGACCGGCGAAATCCCGCTGGTGCGCGATGACGAAGAAGCCGACCACGGCGCCACCGACTCGATCGAGGTTGCCGAGCCGGCTCCGGCCGAACCCGCTACCCAGGACGTCGCCGCCGAGCCGGTGACCGAAGACGAACCCAAAACCCCTTACTGGTCGGAGCCCGAGCCACGCTGGCCCAAGTCACCGCCGCAGCCCAAGCGGGCGCCGGGACCCGAGCGCAGCGAATATCCACGGCCGTTGCCCGACGCCGGCCGACCCGGCTCGTCCCGCTCGTCCGTTAATGGCACCGGGCAGCCCGGGCAGGCCTCCGGGGCCGAGGGCATGAGCCCGGACCCCATGGACCACTACGCCGACGTCCCGGTGGACGTCATGGACTCCGAAGTGCGCGAGGCCGAGCCGGCGCTGGAGGACTCCGCGTACGTGCGCTCGTTCTTGCGGTCCGGGGATGCCGAGCTGGACGAGGATGCCGAGGGATCAGTGGGCGCCGGGGTGCTGGGCGAGGAGCACCTCGATGACGACGGGCACGCGGACGCGGACCTGGATGCCCACCCGGAGCACGGCAGATTCGACGCGCTGTGGCGCGGCGGCGTGGTCGTGTTGCAGTCGATGCTGGCCGTGGCGTTCGGCGGCGGGTTGTTCGTGGCCTTCGATCAGCTGTGGCGGTGGAACAGCCTGGTCGCGCTGGTGCTATCGGTACTGGTCATCCTGGGCTTGGTGGCCGGGGTGCGGGTGGTGCGCAAGACCGAGGACATCGCCAGCACGTTGATCGCGGTCGCGGTGGGTGCGCTGATCACCCTGGGACCCTTGGCGCTGTCGTTGCAATCGGGTTAGCGGCAACCGTAAACAGTGCGCCCAGCCATCAAAGTCGGCCTTTCCACGGCTTCGGTGTACCCGTTGCGGGCCGAGGCCGCCTTCGAATACGCGGCCCGGCTCGGCTACGACGGCGTCGAGCTAATGGTGTGGGCCGAGTCGGTCAGTCAGGACGTCGCCGCCGTCGAGAAGCTGTCGCGGCGCTACCGCGTCCCGGTGCTGTCCGTGCACGCGCCCTGCCTGTTGATCTCGCAGCGGGTGTGGGGCGCCAACCCGGTGCTCAAACTGGATCGCAGCGTGCGCGCCGCCGAACAACTGGGTGCGCAGACCGTGGTCGTGCACCCGCCGTTTCGCTGGCAGCGGCGCTATGCCGAGGGTTTCTCCGAGCAGGTGGCGACGCTGGAAGCATCCAGCGACGTGCTGGTCGCGGTG
>NZ_LZMG01000144.1:0-13625 GCF_001673615.1 Mycobacterium sp. 1245499.0 | reverse complement strand
GGCAGCGGCGCTATGCCGAGGGTTTCTCCGAGCAGGTGGCGACGCTGGAAGCATCCAGCGACGTGCTGGTCGCGGTGGAGAACATGTTCCCGTTCCGGGCGGACCGGTTCTTCGGGGCCGGCCAGTCGCTGGAACGGATGCGCAAACGCGGCGGCGGCCCCGGCCCGGCGATTTCGGCGTTCTCGCCCTCCTACGACCCGCTCGACGGCAACCACGCGCACTACACGCTGGATCTGTCCCACACCGCGACCGCGGGCACCGACTCGCTGGACATGGCCCAGCGGATGGGTAGCGGCCTGGTCCACCTGCACCTGTGCGACGGCAACGGCCTGCCCGCCGACGAGCACCTGGTCCCCGGGCGCGGCACCCAACCCACCGCCGAGGTGTGCCAGATGCTGGCCGGCAGCCAATTCGCCGGACACGTCATCCTGGAAGTGTCGACGTCCAGCGCGCGGTCCGCCAACGAGCGCGAGGCCATGCTCGCCGAATCGCTGCAGTTTGCCCGCACGCACCTGCTGCGCTGACCAAGCCAGGAGAACCCAGACACCATGAGTGCGCTATTCACCACCGCGATGACGTTGCGGGAGGTCGGTTCCGGCGTCTTCGAGGGCGAACTCGACAAGCGCTGGACCATCGGCCCCAAGGTGCACGGCGGCGCGATGCTGGCGCTGTGCGCCAACGCCGCCCGCACCGCCTGCGGCGGCCAGTTGGACGGCCGCGAACCGGCCCAGCAGCCGGTCGCGGTGTCGGCCAGCTATCTCTGGGCGCCGGATCCCGGGCAGGTGCAGTTGGTGACGTCGGTACGCAAGCGGGGCCGGCGGATCAGCGTCGTCGACGTCGAGTTGAACCAGGGCGACCGCACCGCGGTGCACGCCGTGGTCAACCTCGGCGAGCCCGAGCATTATCCGGTCGACGGTGCGGCCAGGCCGCTGCTGTCGGCCCACCCGGTGGCCGACCTGATGGCGCCCGAACCGCCGGACGACATCGAGCCGATCGGCCCCGGGCATCCGCTGGCCGGCCTCGTGCACCTGGGGGAGGGGTGCGACGTGCGACCGGTGCTGTCGACCATGCAGCCCCGCACCGACGGGCGTCCGCCGGTAATCCAGATGTGGGCGCGCCCCCGCGGGGTGGCCCCGGACGCGCTGTTTGCGCTCATGTGCGGTGATCTGTCGGCGCCGGTGACGTTCGCGGTGGACCGCACCGGCTGGGCGCCCACGATCCAGCTGACGGCGTTTCTGCGCGGCCTGCCGGCCGACGGCTGGCTGCGCATCATCGCGACCTGCACCGAGATCGGGCACGACTGGTTCGACGAGGACCACACCGTCGTCGACAGCCTGGGCCGCCTGGTGGTGCAGGCCCGCCAGCTGGCATTGGTCCCTGCCGCTTGCTAGTGCGCGGGGTCTGCGATGCTGTCCGGCATGGCAAGAATCGCGATCATCGGTGGCGGCAGCATCGGGGAGGCACTGCTGTCGGGTCTGCTGCGGGCGGGCCGGCAGGTCAAGGACCTGGTGGTGGTCGAGCGGGTTCCGGAGCGGGCCAAGTACCTGGCGGACACGTATTCGGTGCTGATCAGCTCGGTGCCCGACGCGGTCGAGAACGCGTCATTCGTCGTGGTCGCGGTCAAGCCCGCCGACGTCGAGTCGGTGATGGCCGAGATCGCCCGCGCGGCCGGCGCCGCCGAAAGCGACACCGCCGAGCAGGTGTTCGTCACCGTCGCGGCCGGGATCACCATCACCTATTTCGAGTCGAAGCTGCCCGCCGGGACGCCGGTGGTGCGGGCCATGCCCAACGCGGCGGCCCTGGTCGGCGCCGGGGTCACGGCCCTGGCCAAGGGGCGGTTCGTCACCGCGCCACAACTCGAGGGCGTCTCGGCCCTATTCGACTCGGTCGGCGGGGTGCTGAGCGTCCCGGAGGGCCAGATGGACGCCGTCACCGCGCTGTCGGGGTCCGGCCCGGCGTATTTCTTCCTGCTGGTCGAGGCCCTGGTCGACGCCGGCGTCGCGGCGGGTCTGAGTCGCGAAGTGGCCGCCGATCTGACCGCCCAGACCATGGCCGGCTCGGCCGCGATGCTGCTGGAACGCATGGACGGCGATCGGCGGCTGGGCGAGGCCGAGGCGCCGGGGCTGCGGGTGGACGCCACCGCAACGCAGCTGCGGGCGACGGTCACGTCGCCCGGCGGCACCACCGCGGCCGCCCTGCGTGAGCTGGAACGAGGGGGCCTGCGAGCGGCGGTCGACGCGGCCGTTCAGGCCGCAAAAATGCGCTCTGAGCAGCTAAGAATTACATCAGAGTAATCCAAGTTTTTTGAACTGATTGTCCCCCACCAGTACCAGTAACCCCATTAGTCCCGCTATTCTCCTCATGTAAGCACGTGTTGGTGCCAGCGGAGGGGAAGCCGCTGGCATGCGCGTGCCTGACACGATTGGGTTGCGATGACGTCTAGTAACGGGCCATCAGCGCGAGATGCTGCAGGTAAGCCACGGGACGCCAGTTCCGTTGACAGCCAGCAGGGCAGGACGCAGTTCCTCACCGTCGCCGAGGTGGCGGCGTTGATGCGGGTCTCCAAGATGACGGTGTACCGGTTGGTGCATAACGGCGAGCTGCCTGCGGTCCGGGTAGGCCGGTCCTTCCGGGTGCACGCCAAGGCCGTCCACGACATGCTCGAGACGTCCTACTTCGACGCCGGCTGACCTGAAACGTGCCGCTCGCGGGCGGCATTCAGGCTCCGCCGTGGCGCGGCGATCGGCCGACACCGGTTTGGTGTTCGGTGCGTTCCGCCGGGTAAAGTGTCCGGGTCCAATCTTTGAAGCAGGTCACGGTCAGATAGCGGAGTTCATGGGTTCAGTAATCAAGAAGCGGCGCAAGCGTATGTCGAAGAAGAAGCACCGCAAGCTGCTGCGTCGCACCCGGGTGCAGCGCAGAAAACTCGGCAAGTAACCCCGTCCGCGGCATAGTGCCGCCATCTCGCCCGGCCGCTAGGCTGTTCGGGTGGATCCGTCGAACGGGGAGAACACCGGGCCGGGCGACACCGCCGGCAACACGGTGCATTACCCCAAAATCGTGCTGGTCACTGGTGCCTGCCGGTTCCTGGGTGGCTACCTGACGGCCCGGCTCGCGCAGAACCCGATGATCAAAGGGGTCATCGCGGTGGACGCGATAGCCCCGAGCAAGGACATGCTGCGCCGGATGGGGCGCGCCGAGTTCGTCCGCGCCGACATTCGAAATCCCTTCATAGCCAAGGTGATTCGTAACGGCGACGTCGACACGGTGGTGCACGCGGCGGCGGCGTCCTACGCGCCGCGATCCGGCGGCACGGCGGCGTTGAAAGAGATCAACGTGATGGGCGCCATGCAGCTGTTCGCGGCCTGCCAGAAGGCGCCCTCGGTGCGCCGGGTGGTGCTCAAGTCGACGTCCGAGGTGTACGGGTCGAGCGCGCACGATCCGGTGATGTTCACCGAGGACAGCACCAGCCGCCGGCCATTCCGTGACGGTTTCGCCAAGGACAGCCTCGACATCGAGGCCTACGCGCGCGGATTGGGACGGCGCCGGCCCGATATCGCGGTGACGATCCTGCGGTTGGCCAACATGATCGGCCCGGCGATGGACACGACGCTGTCGCGTTATCTGGCCGGGCCTTTGGTGCCAACGATGTTCGGCCGCGACGCGCGATTGCAGCTGCTGCACGAGCAGGACGCGCTGGGTGCGCTGGAGCGTGCGGCAATGGCCGGCAAGGCGGGAACGTTCAACATCGGCGCCGACGGAATCATCATGCTGTCGCAGGCGATCCGGCGGGCCGGCCGGATTCCTTTGCCAGTACCGGGATTCGGCGTTTGGGTATTGGATTCCTTGCGGCGCGCAAATCATTACAACGAGATCAGTCGCGACCAATTTGATTACTTGAGTTATGGCCGCGTCATGGATACCAGCCGAATGCGCTCAGAACTCGGCTTCCAGCCGAAATGGACGACGGCAGAAGCCTTTGACGACTACGTTCGCGGCCGAAGCCTGACTCCCATTATCGACCCGCATCGGGTACGCTCCTGGGAAGGTCGCGCCATATCCCTGGCTCAGCGCTGGGGTAGCCGAAATCCAATTCCGTGGGGTGGGGTCAGGTAGGTATCGTGGCGGGTGAAACCAGAGCGAATGTCATTCCACTGCACACTAATCGGGCTCGGGTAGCGGCGCGTCGGAGAGCCGATCAACGAGCCGAGTCAACTCGCCAACACCCTTCGTTACTTTCGGATCCTAATGGCCGCGCGTCGGCCGAGCAGATCGCCGCGGTGGTTCGCGAAATCGACGAACACCGCCGCGCCGCCGGCGCCTCGTCCGCCGACGCCCCGCTGAATGATCTGGCGCAGCGCGTCGCCGCCGTTGCCGGATTCCTGCGTCAACGAATCACCGGGGACTACAGCGTCGACGAGTTCGGCTTCGATCCGCACTTCAACAGCGCGATCGTGCTGCCGGTGTTGCGGCTGTTCTTCCGGAACTGGTTCCGGGTCGAGGTGAGCGGCATCGAGAACCTGCCGGCCGACGGCGCCGCGCTGGTGGTCGCCAACCACGCCGGCGTGCTGCCGTTCGACGGGTTGATGCTGTCCGTGGCCGTGCACGACGAGCACCCGGCGCACCGCGAGCTGCGCCTGCTTGCCGCCGACATGGTGTTCGACCTGCCCATCGTGGGCGAGGCGGCCCGCAAGGCCGGCCACACCATGGCTTGCACGACCGACGCGCACCGGCTGCTCGCCGCCGGCGAGCTGACCGCCGTCTTCCCGGAGGGCTACAAGGGGCTGGGCAAGCGCTTCGAGGACCGCTACCGGCTGCAGCGGTTCGGCCGCGGCGGATTCGTCACGGCGGCGCTGCGGACCAAGGCGCCGATCATCCCCTGCTCGATCATCGGGTCCGAGGAGATCTACCCGATGCTCACCGACGTCAAGCTGCTGGCACGACTGTTCGGGCTGCCATATTTCCCGATCACCCCGCTGTTCCCGTTGGCCGGGCCGGTCGGCCTGGTGCCGCTGCCGTCGAAATGGCACATCACGTTCGGTGAACCGATCTACACCGACGACTACGCCGCCTCCGACGCCGACGACCCGATGGTCACCTTCGAGCTGACCGACCAGGTGCGCGAGACCATCCAGCAGACGCTGTACCGGCTGCTCGCCGGGCGTCGCAACATCTTCTTCGGCTGAGCCGCGCAAAAGGAAACGCCACCGCGGAAATCCGCGATGGCGTTGACCTTTGAGAAGCCGGCTACTTGACCAGGGTGAACTGGCAGACGTTGGTGTAGCCGTCCCGGAACAGGTCCGAGCAGCCCCGCAAGTACTTCAAGTAGATGTCGTAGGTCTCCTGCCCCTTCAGGGCGATCGCCTCCTCCTTGTGCGCCTCGAGGGCGTCCGCCCAGGCCGTCAGCGTCGGAACGTAGTTCTTGCCGATGAAGTGATGGCGCTCGATCTTGAAACCCGCGTCCGTCGAGTACTTGTCGACCAGGTCGACCTGGGGCAGCTTCCCGCCCGGGTAGATCTCCTTGAGGATGAAACTGATGAATCGCAGCAGGGTCATGTTCACCTGCAACCCCAGCTTCTTGCCCTCCTCGGCGTTGGGCACCACGATGCTGTGCAGCAGCATCCGGCCGTCGTCGGGCAGCAGGTCGTAGTACTTCTTGAAGAAGGTGGCGTAGCGCTCGTACCCGGCGTCACCCGCGCCGTCGGCGAAGTGCTCGAACGCCCCCAGCGACACGATGCGGTCGATCGGCACGTCGCCGGGGAACTCCTCCCAGCCCTGGATCCGGACCTCTTTGCGGCGGGGGCTGTCCATCTTGTCGAACTCGGCCACACAGTGGGCGTACTGGTTCTCGCTCAGCGTCAGTCCGATGACGTTGACGTCGTACTCGGCCACCGCGTGCCGCATCGTCGAACCCCAGCCGCTGCCGATGTCCAGCAGCGTCATGCCGGGCTCGAGGTTGAGCTTGTCCAGGGCCAGCTTGCGCTTGGCGTACTGCGCCTCTTCCAGCGTCTTGGTCAGATTCTGCGGGTCAGGATTCTCGTCGAAGTAGCCACAGCTGTAGGTCATCGACGGGTCCAGCCACAGCTTGAAGAATTCGTTTGACTTGTCGTAGTGGGATCGGACCGCTTCGACCGGCGGTTTGAGTTGCGTGCTTCCCGTTTCCCCCTGAGCAGTCATTTACAACGCCCCTAACTTTCCTGCGGATATGGATGCCACTGCCGCGGCCGTAGCTTCAACGTCCTCCTGGTTTGAGGACTCTCCCAACATCGTGACGACACTCGTGACGATCGGTTTACCATCGGCGTCGGTCACTTCGCTCCGGATCTCCGCAAGCACGGTGCCGTGGGACTCAATCACCGAGTCGAGGTAAGTGTCGAAGTACAGCCTATCGTGAGCCAGGATCGGCCGGTGGAACTTGAACTTCTGGTCGCGGTGAATGACCCGGGCGATGTTGATCGGAATGCTGAACTTGGTGAAGATCTCCAGCTGCACACGGCGCCCGGCGATCGCTAGGAACGTCAGCGGCGCCACCATGTCCGGATACCCAGCGTTCGCGGATTCACTCTCGTCGAAGTGCGCGGGGTGGTCATCCTTGATCGCCAGGGCGAACTCACGGATCTTCTCCCGGCCGACCTCGAAGTAGTCCGGCGCGCGGTAATGGCTGCCGATCAGTCCTTCGGCTTCCTTGGGGGTCGTCATGGCGCAATGCCCTCCGTAATTGTGTCTGCGCGGCGCAGCCTATCAGCGTGATTGCCGCCGAGAGGCCAGCGCGGCCAGCGCACCACCGGCTGCGCCCAGCGCCAACGCCGAGGGCACCCCGATCCGGGCCGCCTTACGGGCGGTGCGGAAGTCGCGGATCTCCCAGCCGCGCTCCCGGGCCAGGGCACGCAGTCGGGCGTCGGGATTGATGGCGACGGCCGTGCCCACCAGCGACAGCATGGGCACGTCGTTGTAGCTGTCCGAGTACGCCGTGCAGCGTTTCAGGTTGAGCCCCTCGCGAATTGCCAGCGACCGCACCGCGTGCGCCTTGCCAGTGCCGTGCAGGATGTCGCCGACCAGCCTGCCGGTGAAGACGCCGTCGACCGATTCCGCGACCGTGCCCAGCGCGCCGGTCAGGCCGAGCCGTCGCGCGATGGTCGCGGCGAGCTCGTAGGGCGTCGCGGTGATCAGCCACACCTGCTGGCCGGCGTCCAGGTGCATCTGGGTGAGCTCGCGGGTGCCGGGCCAGATCTTGTCGGCGATGATCTCGTCGTAGATCTCCTCGCCCAGGGTGACCAGTTGTTCGACCGATCGGCCCTCGATGAAGGCGAGCGCCTTGCGCCGGCCGGCGGCGACATCGTTGCTGTTTTCCGTGCCGAGGATCTGAAACTTGGCCTGCGCGTAGATGAATCCGACGACGTCGCGGTAGGTGAAGTAGTTCCGCGTGGCCAGCCCGCGCCCGAAGTGCACGGCCGATGAGCCCTGCACGAGCGTGTTGTCCACGTCGAAGAAGGCGGCCGCGGTCAGGTCGATCGGCGGCTGAGGGCGATCCTCGGAGGCGGCGGCTTCCTGCATGCCCTCGATCGCGCGGGCGGCGCTGGCGTCCGCGGCCAGCGTTTCCGGGTCAACGTAACCGGTGCGGTCCGGGTTGACCGGGTCAGAGGAAGTCATCGCCAAACCTCCTAGATCGCTGTGGTGCCTGGCGACCCAGTGGGTGCCCGATCCCCAACCCTAACGGGCAGATGGCATGCGGGCGTTGACGTGTCCGCGGGCTGAGTATGAGGTAGGTGGCTCTCACCCTCGCTAGCGCGCGACCTGAGAGGTGATGCTGTCTGGCATATCTTGGGCTAAAGCCGCATTCAGGTCGTCGAGCGATAATGCGAGCACTTCCATATTGATTTGTTCCCCAGGCAAGGCAAAACCGTAGGAATTGAAGTCGTCTCGCCGAACGAATTTCTTCAGATGCTTTTCCGCAAACTCTCTCTTGAGTCCTGGGCTTTCGCGTAATATGAACTCGACAATGTCCTGCTCGGGCGACGCAACCTGTATGCGGGGATTGGGCCCACGGGCCTCCCATTTGACAGATAGTGTTTCTAAGCCCAGCCGATACCGGAGGGAATCGCCAATCTGTAAAATGATGTATTTTCCGGCGTCTTCAAACTGCGAGAACACCGCTTGAATATCTTCGGAGCGCTCTGCGGCTCTCTCGTGTAATAACGAGTGGACAACGCAAAAATGTTCATCTTGGGTAGGACCGATGATCCACGCGCCCCAATAGCCAGATTTGGCCCACGCAGGCCATTTTTTAACTTTGCCCGAATAGTCTGAACGGAAGTACAATCGGCCACCTTCCCAGTCGGGTTCGTCGTATGGCCCGCCACTCCCGGCCAGGTTGGCGACGGTACGCCACCTGTTGTAATTCGCAATCACCTCAGCCTCATTGTCGCGGGCACCTGGGCGATCATCACTCATATCGTCGAGCCTCTCATGACTTGGTCTAGCGCTATTCTAAGGCGAGATAACCGTTTTTAAGAAGAAAGTCGATCATCACAAACTGACCTTTAGCATTGACCACTACCCACTGAGTTCCGCCGCCCGGCCAGCCGAATGCTCCGGCGACTTTCCCGTATCTGACTTCCCAGCCTTCTGGTAATTCCTTACCGGTGCCGTGAAAAACATTGTAGTCGCCGGATGAGCCAGGAGCGAGGCTGCGTTGCGGATAACTGTCACCGACCGCACCCATAAATTCCCCCCGGTTGCCGCTGATCTCCCCAATCCTGTTCATCCTGGTGTCCGTTAGAATGTTGCGAGACGTTTCCCACTTTCCATCCGCGAAGCCGTCGTGCTTCGGCCAATCCCAAGTGTTTTTAATCGGATCCCAGTATTTGTTCAAGATGTCCTGGGCGCTCATTCCTTCGTAAGGGCTCTGCGCGGCTGATTCGGCGAGTTCTCGCGGGCATCCGTGCTCTAGAAGGTCCTTTACGAGCTGCTCGGGTGATTCGGCGAGCGCCAGCTGCGCTTGGTGCCATGGCGGCAAATCCGACGGGGCGGGGATTTCTGGCGGATGTCCGTCGGTGAGGTCGTCGGGAGGTTTGCCGTCGTGAGGTGGGTGCGAACTAGGCGGTTCATGCCCGTCGCCGGGCGGATGGCCGTCGCCGGGCGGATGGCCGTCGCCGGGCGGGTGGCCGTCACCGGGCAGGTGCGGACCCCCGCCATGCGGCTCTCCGGGATGGGCCGGGGGTTCACCGCCATGTGGCACATCACCCAAGCCGGGAGGGATCTCGACAGGGGGTCCACCACCCATCGGAACTGAAGGTGGTGTCGGTAGGTGCGGAGCCGCGGGGGCTGCGGGTACGGATCCGGGTGGAGGGCCGGCGTGCGGAGCCGGCGCAGCCGGAGGTTCGCCGGGAGCAGCCGGCGCGTGGGCGGGAACGGGTTCGGGCGGTTTCGATTGGGGTAGCGGTGTGTCGCCTGGAGGCGCGGCCACCGGGGCTTTACCGCTGGGCTCGCCCGGCGTCGCCGTCGGCTTGGGCGGCTCGGCGGCCGGCGGCTTTTCGACCGGAGGCGGCTTGGATTCGGTGGGGCTGTGCGGCAGCGGACCTTCGGTGGGTCCCGGCGCCGGTTTGCCCGAGGGTGCCGGTTTGCCCTGGGGTGCCGGCGCCGACTGGCCCGATCCCGGCGGCTTTGGCGCGGCAGGGGCTGGTTCTCCGGGTGGCTTAACTGTCGGGGGTTTGAGCTCGGGCGGCTTCTTTAGATCCTTCAGCGCATCTGCAGCACCGCGACCGAGCTTGCCGAGCTTGGAAAGCGGTCCGCCGGGTATCGGCAATGTCAGTACGTCGAAAGCGGTTCGGCCGAGTGCATCGAGAGGGTCAGTGCCCCACTCGTCCCAATGGCTGACTTGTTTGCCCAGCGCTTCCCATGACTCTAGCCAACCGGGGCCACCGTCGGGGCCGAGGCCGGTGAGCGACGCCGCCCCTTGGACCATCCCGCCAAGCTCTTTGCCGTATCCGATCGGATCGAGCACCGCACGGAACTGGCTGATCGCGAATAGCCCTTTGAGAGTTCCCCAGCCCTCTTTGCCGGCGCCACCAAGAATCTTTCCTAGCCCATGGAGGGCCGCCTTATTCAAGGCGACGAAGTGGTCCCACTCCTTGTCGGCCCAGTGGGCCATATCCTTCGCGGCGGTGGCCGCCGCCGACATGGTGGCCTTGATCTGGTCGGCGAGCGTTTCGGCTTCCTGGGAAAAGTTGTCGACCACCGTTTTGATGTCGTCGGCGATTCTTTTGATCTCGTCTTCGTCTTCGTCGGTGAGAAGGTCCCAAACCTCTTTGATGCCGGTCAGCGGATCGCAGATGCGCGACAACAGGTCCAGGATCGCCGCGTGCGCCTTGTCGATCTTGGCCGCGTAGCTATTGAGCTGCGCCGCGATCGTCTGGCATTGGCCCGCAACGCTGATGGCGGCACGAGAGGCGTCGGTCAACGCCTTGTTGATGGCGGTGCCTTCCGGAATCTGTTGCGCGGCAATGGCGGCCATGGTGCCGCCGCCGGCCGCGAACTCGGTCGTCATGAAGGTGGCGCCCGCGGTCGTCCATGCCGCGGCGGCGGCGCGTAGTTTCGCCGAATCGCCCGTGGGCCAGATCATTCCGATATACGGCGCGACCCAACTCCAACCCGCCGGGGCGCTGCTTCCGGCGCCCACCGCCGATGGCGGATGAGACGCCGCGGTCAGCGGCGCGGTCACAGGCGGAGTCGGCAGAGCTGCGGCGTGGCCCGTCACGTCCGACATCGCCTCGGCCAGCGCATAGTTGTGCGCCGACATCCGCACTCCGTCGCCGATGCTGGCCAACCCATTGCGGGTGCCGGTCATCGCCTCGATCACCTTGGCCGCTGCACCGTCGTACGCGCGGCCCAGCGCTACACCCACCGGATCGTCACCGGCCATGCCCGCCGTGTCGGCCAACGCCTTGGTCAACGTCGAGATCACCGAACCCAAGGAGACGCCGGTGGTCAGGACCGTGGCACCGGCTCGGTCTAGGGCAGTCGGGTCACACGCCAGCGGCGCCATTTAGTCACGACCACATACCGAGATTCGTCGACATTGCGCCGGTGTAGTTGCCGTGCGCGGCCGTGGCCACCTTCTCCAGTTGGGTCAGCGCCTGGCGCATCATCGCCTCGCCGCGAACCCAGTGCTGATGCGCCTCGGCGTGCGCCGCGGCGGCTTCGCCCGTCCACGCTGCGTGCAAACGCGTTACGCGCGAATCGATTTCGGCGATCATGTCTTCGGCATAGCGTTGGAACGCCGCCATCCGGTGCACCGCATCGGCCAGCGCCTGCGGATCCACCCGAAATGCCTCAGCCACCGCGCACCCCGCGCTCCGCCTGGGCGGATCCGGCCTCGTTGGCCTGATACGCCCCGCCGGCCTGGCCGACCAGGTGCGCCAGCATCGACAGCCCGAGCTCAACCTCGCGGGCGCCTTTGTGCCACAGCTCCCACGCGGATCCGTACGCACTGCCGGCCACACCCTGCCAACCGCCCAGCAGCTGGCCCACCTGGTCGTCGAGCTGGGACAGCTGGGCCGAAAGCTGCTCGGCCGCACCACCGAGCGAGGCGGCGGCACCCTGCATCACGACAGGATCGACTCGCAGCGTTTCGTCGGCCATTGTCGGAACATAACGCCTGGTAGATGGCCCCACAAGTCACCGATGCCACACTGGTGCCCATGACTGAGGCGACCGGCCGGCCACAGGTGGAGCTGCTGACCCGCCACGGGTGTGCCATCTGCGAGCGGGTGCACGCCCGGTTGGTCGAATTGGCCGCCGAGCTGGGCTTCGAGCTGTCGATGACCGACGTCGACGCGGCCGCCGCTACGGGCAACACCGCGCTGCGTGCCGAGTTCGGCGACCGGCTGCCGGTGATCCTGCTCGACGGCCGCGAACACAGCTACTGGGAGATCGACGAGCCTCGGCTGCGGGCCGATCTCGCCCGCTAACCGACCGGCCGTCGCCCGGTCGGCCGGCGGCGGGCCATTATTTGGTAGCCCAGCTGATAAACGATTACCTTGGACAGCAGTTCATTTACTGGAGGAAGCAAGGGAGCTGGCCAGGTGATGCTGCCGTGAGCGTCTTGCTCTTCGGGGTTTCGCACCGCAGTGCGCCGGTCTCCGTCCTGGAACAACTCAGCATCGACGAGGCCGATCAGGGCAAGATCGTCGACCGGGTGTTGCAGTCGCCGCTGGTGACCGAGGCGATGGTGCTGTCTACCTGCAACCGGGTCGAGGTCTACGCGGTGGTCGACGCGTTCCACGGCGGGTTGGCCGTGATCGGGCAGGTGCTGTCGGAACAGTCCGGCATGTCGATGGCCGACCTCACCAAATACGCGTACGTCCGGTACAGCGAGGCCGCCGTCGAGCACCTGTTCGCGGTCGCCAGCGGCCTGGATTCCGCGGTGATCGGCGAGCAGCAGGTGCTCGGCCAGGTCCGTCGCGCCTATGCCGACGCCGAGACCAATCGCACCGTCGGCCGGGTCCTGCACGAGCTGGCCCAGCGGGCCCTGTCGGTGGGCAAGCGGGTGCACTCCGAAACCGCCATCGACGCCGCCGGCGCCTCGGTGGTGTCGGTCGCCCTGAACATGGCCGAACGCCGGCTGGGCGGGCTGTCCGGTAAGTCGGCGGTCCTGGTCGGCGCCGGAGCGATGGGCGCCCTGGCCGCGGCGCACCTGTCCCGGGCCGGCATCGGGCACGTCCATGTACTCAACCGCTCGCTGTCCCGGGCCCAGCGCCTGGTCCGCAAGATTCGCGACACCGGGGTGCCGGCCGACGCCCTGCCGTTGGACCGACTGGCCGACACCCTGGCCGGCGCCGACGTGGTCGTCAGCTGTACCGGAGCGGTGACCCCGGTGGTCTCGCTGGCCGACGTGCACCACGCGCTGGCCGCCGCGCACCGCGACGAAGAGGCGAACCCGCTGGTGATCTGCGACCTGGGCATGCCGCGCGACGTCGACCCGGCGGTGGCCGGCCTGCCCGGCGTCTGGGTTGTCGACGTGGACCGCGTCCAGCACGAGCCCTCGGCCCACGCCGCGGCCGCGGACGTCGACGCCGCCCGCAACATCGTCGCCACCGAAGTTGCTGCCTATCTTGCCGGCCAGCGGATGGCCGAGGTCACGCCGACGGTCACCGCGTTGCGCCAGCGCGCCGCCGACGTGGTCGAAGCGGAGCTGCTGCGCCTCGACAACCGGCTGCCCGGGCTCGAGAGCGCCCAGCGCGAAGAGGTGGCCCGGACCGTGCGGCGGGTGGTGGACAAGCTGCTCCACGCGCCGACCGTGCGGATCAAACAGCTCGCCAGCGCGCCCGGTGGCGACAGCTACGCCGAGGCACTGCGCGAACTCTTCGAACTCGACCAGACCGCCGTCGATGCCGTGGCCGCGGGCGAATTGCCGGTCATCGCAAGCGGATTCGACGCGGGAACCCCGCAGCAAACCGCCGAGTAGCCGATTGGCGAACGTGATCCGGATAGGCACGCGGGGCAGCCTGTTGGCCACCACCCAGGCCGGAACGGTCCGAGACGCTTTGATCGCGCTGGGACACCCGGCGGAGCTGGTGACCATCACCACCGCCGGGGACCGGTCGTTGGCGCCCATCGAAGACCTC
>NZ_LZMG01000143.1:0-708 GCF_001673615.1 Mycobacterium sp. 1245499.0 | reverse complement strand
ATTTACGATGTCTCGAATGAATTTTTCGCATTATTCTTAGACGCGACGATGGGCTACACCTGCGCCTACTTCGAGCGTGATGACATGACTCTCGAAGAAGCCCAAATTGCGAAGTTCGACCTGGCGTTGGGAAAGCTGAACCTCGAGCCGGGGATGACGCTGCTCGACATCGGTTGCGGCTGGGGTGGCGCGCTGAAGCGGGCCGTCGAGAAGTACGACGTCAACGTCATCGGAATCACGCTGTCGGAAAACCAGGCCGAGCACGTGCAGCAGTCCTTCGATCAGATGGACACCCCCCGCAGCCGGCGGGTGCTGCTGGAGGGCTGGGAGAAGTTCCACGAGCCCGTGGACCGCATCGTGTCCATCGGCGCGTTCGAGCACTTCGGCCGGCAGCGCTACGGCCGCTTCTTCAAAATGGCCTACCAGGCGCTGCCGCCCGGCGGAGTGATGTTGCTGCACACCATCGTTCGGCCGTCGTTCAAAGACGCGCGGGCCAAGGGCCTGAAGCTGACCCACGAAATCGTGCAGTTCTCGCAGTTCATCCTGGCCGAGATCTTCCCCGGCGGCTGGCTGCCGACGCCGCAGACCGTCGGCGAGTACGGAGTGACCGCGGGCTTCGACCTGACCCGCGTCCAGTCGCTGCAGCTGCACTACGCCAGGACCTTGGACCTGTGGGCCGAGGCACTCGAGGCCAATCGCGAGCAGGCG
>NZ_LZMG01000142.1:0-19590 GCF_001673615.1 Mycobacterium sp. 1245499.0 | reverse complement strand
GCTTCAGACCGATCGCGCACGCGTAGGCCAGCGCGCCGCCGAGCGACCACCCGGCCAGGATGAACGGCTTGCCCGCGTTCATCTCCAACAGCTTCGGCACGTACTGGGCGGCCCGCTCCTGAACGGTGCCCTCCACGCGCTCGAAGCCGTACATCGGCGTATCCGCGGGCAAGCCGTTCATCCTGGCCGGGTGGTCGCTCGGCGGCGCGCTGGCCTACGCGTGCGCGATCGGTCTGAAGCGCGCGGGCGAGGACGTGCGCTTCGTCGGGATGATCGACACCGTGCGCGCCGGCGAGGAGATCCCCCAGACGCAGGAGGAGACCCGCAAGCGCTGGGACCGGTACGCGAAGTTCGCCGAGCGCACCTTCAACGTCGAGATTCCGGCGATCCCCTACGAGCAGCTCGAGGAGCTCGACGACGAGGGTCAGGTGAAGTTCGTGCTGGACATCGTCCAGCAGAGCGGTGTGCAGATCCCCGGCGGCATCGTCGAGCACCAGCGGACGTCCTACCTGGACAACCGGGCGCTCGAGACCGTCCAGATCGAGCCGTACGACGGCCACGTCACCCTGTACATGGCCGACCGCTACCACGACGACGTCATCGAGTTCGAGCCGCGGTATGCGATCCGCCAGCCCGACGGCGGCTGGGGCGAGTACGTGGCCGACCTCGAGGTGGTGCCGATCGGCGGCGAGCACATCCAGGCCATCGACGAACCGATCATCGGCAAGGTCGGTGCTCACCTCTCCGACGTGCTGAATAAGGTGGAGGCCGAAACCAGTCAGACGAGTGAGGTAGGCAAATAGTGACGGAGATGGCGCCGGCTCCCATTCAGCACACCACCGCCGAGAAGCTGGCCGAGCTCTACCGTCGCTTGGAATTGGCCAAAGAGCCGGGCGGTGAGAAGGCCGTCGCCAAGCGCGACAAGAAGGGCATCCCCAGCGCCCGCGCCCGGGTGCACGCGCTGGTCGATCCCGGCACCTTCCTCGAGACCGGGGCGTTGGCCAAGACGCCCAACGACCCGAACGCGCTCTACGGCGACGGCTGCGTCACCGGCCACGCCATGATCGACGGCCGGCCGGTCGGGGTGTTCTCCCACGACCAGACCGTGTTCCAGGGCACCGTCGGCGAGATGTTCGGCCGCAAGGTCGCCCGCCTGATGGAGTGGTGCGCGATGGTCGGCTGCCCGATCATCGGCATCCAGGACTCGGGCGGCGCCCGCATCCAAGACGCCGTCACCTCGCTGGCGTGGTACGCCGAGCTGGGCCGCCGCCACGAGGCTTTGAGCGGTCTGGTGCCGCAGATCTCGCTGATCTTCGGCAAATGCGCTGGGGGAGCGGTGTATTCGCCGATCCAGGACGACCTGCTGGTCTCGGTGCGTGACCAGGGGTACTTCTTCGTCACCGGGCCCGACGTCATCCGGGAGGTCACCGGTGAGGACGTCACCCTCGACGAGCTCGGCGGCTCGGATGCGCAGGCCCGCAACGGCAACATCCACCAGGTGGTGAACTCCGAGGCCGAGGCGTTCCAGTACGTCCGCGACTTCCTGTCGTTCCTGCCGTCGAGCGCCGTCAGCGAGCCCCCGATCGTCAACCCTGGCCTCGAGCCGGAGACCACCCCGACCGATCTCGAGCTCGACTCGATCGTGCCGGACTCGGACAACATGGCCTACGACATGCACGAGATCCTGCTGCGGATCTTCGACGACGGCGACTTCCTCGACGTCGCCGCGCAGCACGGGCCGGCCATCATCACCGGGTTCGCCCGGATCGACGGGCGCCCGGTCGGCGTGATCGCCAACCAGCCCATGTACCTGTCCGGGTCGATCGACAACGAGGCCTCCGACAAGGCGGCGCGGTTCATCCGGTTCTGCGACGCGTTCAACATCCCGCTGGTGTTCGTGGTGGACACGCCCGGCTTCCTGCCCGGTGCCGAGCAGGAGAAGAACGGCATCATCAAGCGCGGCGGCCGGTTCCTGTACTCGGTCGTGGAGGCCGACGTGCCGAAGGTGACCATCACGGTCCGCAAGTCTTACGGCGGCGCCTACGCCGTGATGGGATCCCGGCAGCTGACCGCGGACTTCAACTTCGCCTGGCCGACCGCGCGCATCGCGGTGATCGGCGCCGAGGGGGCCGCGCAGCTGCTGATGAAGCGGTTCCCCGATCCCACCACCCCCGAGGCGCAGCAGATCAAGAAGGACTTCATCGAGGGTTACAACCTCAACATGGCGATCCCCTGGACCGCCGCCGAACGCGGATTCATCGACGCGGTCATCGACCCGCACGAGACCCGGCTGCTGCTGCGCAAGTCGATGAAATTGTTGCGGGACAAGCAATTATGGTTCCGCACCGCCCGTAAGCACGGGCTCATCCCGATCTAGGCCTCGAGCCTCAACGCGAGCAGACGCAAAAGCACCCAAAAACGCTCATTTTGAGGCGTTTTCGCGTGCTTTTATGTCTGCTCGGCGGCGAATGCGCCGTCAACCAGTTCGTCGAAGCGCTCCAGCGCCTCGTCGGAGTCGGCGTCGATGCCGCGCAGCGCCCCGCGATCGGCGAGATGGCGCTGCGCGTACAGGCCCGCGACGAGCGCCTTGCGCTCACCGCCCCGGGTCGCGCGCTCCCACGCCGCCTGCTCGATCAGCAGGGCGCCGGCGTAGACGTCGCCCATGAATTGGGCCAGCGGGAACAGCCGGGCCTCGGCCGTCTCCCTGTCGAGTTTGGTCCAGGCGGTGATCGCCGCGTCCAGGTCCTCGATCCGCCCGGCGACCAGCCGGGTGGTTTCGCCGTCGTCGGCGACCGACACCGCGTCGCGCAGCCGCGCCAGCAGCGTCTCGTGCGCGCGGCTCTGCTCGATCCCGCGCCGCACGTCCAGACACAGAATGTTGTCCGGCCCCTCCCAGATGGTGTTCACTTGCGCGTCGCGCAGCAGCCGCGCCGCCGGCCAGGTCTCGATATAGCCGTTGCCGCCGTGGATTTCAATCGCGTCCGAGGCCGCGGTGATCCCCAGCCGGCACACCCTGAGCTTGGTGATCGGCACGGCGATGCGCTGCCGCATGCTGCGCGGCTGACGATGGTTGGTGGCGCCGGTACCGTCGAACACCAGCGCCTGCGCCGCCTCGACGTCGACGATCAGCTCGGCGAGCTTGCGCCGCATCAGTGGCTTGTCGATCAGCGCGCCGCCGAACGCCCGGCGTTGCCGGGCGTAACACAGCGATTCCACCAGGGCGCGCCGCGCGTTACCGAGCGCGAACAACGCGATGCCCAGGCGCGCGGCGTTGGTCAGCTCCATCATGCGTCCCAGGCCCTTGCCGTCGGACGGCCCAGCGGCGTCGGTGGGCTCGCCGGACAGCAAAAACGCTTCGGCGTCGACGAATTCGACCTCGCCGGAGGCCACCGAGCGGGTGCCCAGCTTGTCCTTCAGCCGTCGCACCCGCACGCCGTTGCGGGATCCGTCGCGGCGGGTGCGCAGCACCAGGAAGTTGGCGACGCCGCGCGAAGAATCCGGTGCGCCTTCGGGTTTCGCCAAGACGACGAACGCCTGCCCGGCGCAGTTGGACGCGAACCACTTGAAGCCGTTCAACAACCACGCGTCCGACGCGCCGGGCGGTGGTCTCCAGCGCCCCCAGATCGGAGCCGCCGGTGCGTTCGGTCAGCAGCTGCGCCGTCTCGCCGGCCCACTCGCCGGAGGCGAATTTGGCCGCCACGTGCTCGGCCACGTCGGGCGGCGCGTAGGCGGCCACCAGCGACTGGACCATGCCGCCGCCGGTGCCCAGCGCGCAGCCCATGCCGATATCGGCTTGGTTCAGCAGGTAATTCGAGGCGAACATGGTCAGCGACGAGCTCATCTTCGCCTCGCGCGCTTCGGTGCGCAGCGCCCGCTGGGCGTCCAGGACCGCCCGCTTGGATTGCGTGAAGGAGGCCGGCATGACCACCTCGCTGATGTCATGACCCCACCGGTCGTAGCGCTGCAGCCGCGGGGGGTTGCGATCCGTCTCCTCGGCCCAGCGCGCCACCGGCCCGCCCATCAGCTCCCCGATGCGGGTCAAATGGCGTTCGGCCAGCGCGAGTTCCTCCGGCTCGAGGTAGTAGGCCATGGTGAACTGCAGCGTGGGATCGGTGAGGTACCAGTTGAGTCCCACCGCGCCGCCGTAGTTCTCCGTCGCGTAGCGCTGCGATTTCTCGTCGGTGGAAAACGGCAGCCGGTCCACCGCCTCTAGGGCGTAGTCGCTCATGGGTCAGACGCTACGCGCCGGGCCGGTCGTCAGGCAGTAGCCCGCAAGCGGGCGCCGCGGGCGATTCGGGTCAATATGATCCGGCCACTGGTGCCGAACCGCACGGAAATGATTCGGCCGGAACTGAATTCGCCGATGCGTACCCGGATGTCGTCGGCACTGTGCCCGGGGTCAGCGGTCACGAATCCCCTCGTCGCTGTTACGTCGGCTGGGCGGTGAGGAAGATCAGCCTGAAGTTGCCGACCTGGAGCACGTCGCCGTTGGTCAGCACCGCGGAGTCGACGGCGGCACGGTTGAGGTAGGTGCCGTTGAGGCTGCCGAGATCGACGACGCGGAATTCGCCGTTCTCGGAGTGGAATTCGGCGTGCCTGCGGCTGACCGTGATGTCGTCGAGAAAGATGTCGCTGGCCGGATGCCGACCCGCGTTCATGACCGGCTGGTTCAACACGAATCTCGCCCCGACGTTGGGGCCCCGCTTCACGACGAGCATGGCCGAACCGCGGTCCAAGTCCGCCGCCGCCTCGGCGACGGCCGATGCCATGTCGACGTCGTCGCGGGCGTCGGCGCGCAGCAGGGAACCCATGTCGCCGGTGGCATCATCGGCCGCGGCGATTCGCTGCTGGCTTGTGTCCCTGTGCGACGCCGACACCGCTCCCTCCCCAGATTTCCTCGGATACTCCCATCGCAACATTTGACTCAAACGTCAAAATAGGGCCGGAAGTCCCCGCTTCACCCGCTCGCCCGGCGCCACCGCGCGGGCGCGCGGCGGCTAGGACCGCACCGGCACCACGAACTCGGACGTATAGAACTCCGCCGGGTTCTGGGAGTTCGCATTAGGCCGCTCGATAATCACCCACACGCCGGTCGTGCCCGGCCGAATGGTGTCAGCAACGGTCGCCGTTGCGTTTCCTGCCCCGTCGGTGACCATGCTGGTAAATGCGGTTCCCGGGTCACCGGGGCCGCAGGTCGATGAGGACGGACGGGGTTCTTCGATGAGGCCGACGTCGAATTGCGCGCCCGGTTCGGGCGCGTCGACCAGGTGCACCTCGGCGACCGCCCTGGATCCGCTGGTGCGGACGATGGCCGAACCGGTGCCGAGCATCGGGCCGGGTACTTTGGGGGCGATGCTGATCTTGCTGAAGTCGCATCGCCGCAGATAGGTGTCGAAAACGACGGTCGTGCCGCCGCCCTCGGCGGACGCGGTGCCGACGGCCGAAGCCGCGGCGGGGGTGATGACCGCGGTGGCCGCGGCCGCGCAGGTTCCCAGGCGTGTCAGTGTGTGCATTCGGCCACCTCGCTCCGCGGTGTGAACTGGATCACAGCGGAATGAGTATTCACCCGAGATTGGCGGTATTAAACCTTTGCCCGGTAATTACCCGGGCGTTAATTCATTGCGCTATTCCACGCCGAATAACCACGCGCAAAACCATTTCGGCGCCGTGTTTTCGGCGTTCCCCTAGGGCTTGATGCGGATCGGCCCGGGTGACCACCATCCGGTGCGGGTGGCGGTGCCCAGGTCGAGCTGCGCCGGGTGGGCGTCGGCGATGGTGTCGAACTTGCGCAGCGATCCCCAGTCGCGGCCCCAGTCATGGGACAGGTATGTCGACATCACGTGGGCCCGCAGCAACAGGTCGGTGATGCCCAGCAGGCCGCCGTTGACGCCGTCCTGCCAGGTGTCGGTGTCCTGCTTCTTGGCGTTGTAGTCCGGGGTGATGCGGAACTCCGGGATGTCGGTGACGCCGTTGGAGTGCAGCATCGGCTGCTGGCACGGGAACGCCAGTCCCACCGCCCAGTCCATCAGCACCGGCCGCTTGGAGCCGACGTACTCCTGCAACGACCGCAGCTCAGGCACCCGTGGCGGAGTCAGCGCGATCCAGTCGTCCGGTGTCAGGGACAGGTCCTCGGCAACCACCCGAACCGCGACCGCGTCGGCGGGCATCGCCGAACGCGCGAAGCGCAGGTTCCGCCACACCTTCGGCTGCTCGCCGTACAGGTCGTAGGGCACCAGCCGGCCGGCCGGCTGCACCGCGCCGCCATTGCCGGGCCTGCCGAATTCCAGTTCCACGGTCTGGCCGCTGGTGTGGCCGTGCAGGATGCTGTTGCCGGCGATGGTGCCCGCGGCGGTCACCACCACCAGCGGGTGTCCGTCATCCGGCTTCGGCAGCTGGTACCACGCCGAGGTGAGCCGGCTCTGCTGCTGCGCGCCGGTGGTGTAGCTGCCGGCCAGCGGCACCCGGCCGGGGTCGAGGCCATACGGCAGCGGCACCGTCGAGCCGTTGACCCCCGGGGCCTTCAGCTTGGTCGGCGCGTCCCAGTCGTAGTCGGTGCCGGGCTGCGGCACCTCCGTCTCCTTGATCGACTCGGCCAGGGTGCGGTCCGGTACGCCGTTGGGCGTGAATCCCGTTGGGCTGACGCCACCCAACGGCCCGAGCGGGCCGTAATTGTCCGGCTCTCCTGTTTTGAAAGGCGCCATGAAGCCGGCATTGCTGTCGGGCTCGACGAGCACGTCGTCGGCCAGCCCGCAGCCGCCGCTGAACTCCCGCAGGTTGTCCCAGGCGTTGGAGTAGGTGGGGTACTGGCGCACGATCCCGGCCACCATCGAGGCGATGAAGACGAACGCCATGAAGCCGGCCGCAAGGGGGATGGGCGCGGCGGTCAGCGCCCGCGCCAGCCGTCCTTCGCCGCGGTCCCTGGGCGCGAAGTGCAGGTACGCCGCGTAGAGCGCGACGATCACGAACAGCGCGAAAAAGACGGTGCTGATGCTGATTCCGTGGATCCGCGGCATCACGTTGTTGAACGGGACGCCGAAGCTCGACACGTACCACCAGCCGTTGGTGGTGGCGAAACACAGGGCCAGCACGAACAGCAGCGCCGCCAGGAAGGCCATGCGGTTACGCGACCAGCGCAAGCTCTCGTGCGACACCAGCACCGTCGTCAGCGCGGCCATCGCCGCTCCCACCGCGGCGAACAGCCCGAAGTGGTGCACCCACTTGGTGGGGGTGAACATCAGAAAGAACATGGTGCCGAAGATGACGCCCATCAGCCGCCAGGCCGGCCCGCGCGCAACACCGGGAATTCGCTTGCGCCGCAACATGATAAAGACCGCGGTGAAGAGGCACAGCGCGGCGATCAGGAAGCCGAAGCGGCGCGACAGCGAGCCGTCGACGGTCGGCAGGATCAGGTAGTAGTAGCGCAGGTTCTCGGTGTACCAGGCCTGGCTGGGGCCGATCGAGGTGCGAATCCTGGTGGCTTCCAACACCGTTGACAACGTCTGATCGGCGAACACCACCGTCAGGATGACCGTGCCGGCGGCCAGCATCGGCGCCACCAGCGGCCAGGTGCCGACCAGGCGATGGCGTTTCACCAGAATCCGCAGGATCGGGCGGCCACCGGCGACCAGCGCTGCCACCGCGATCAACCCGGTGGGCTGGACGCCCAGGGTGAAGGCCGCGGTGATGACGGCCAGCGCGGCGGGGGTGAGCCGGCTGTAGCGCATGGAGCGCTCGATCAGCACGTAGGTGATCAGCGAACCGACGGCGATGATCGGCTCGGGCCGCAGGCCGTTGTCGAACGGCATCCAGGCCGTCAGCAGGACCATGCCCGCCGCCCAGTTCGCCGCCTTGCTGGCGGCCACCGCAGGGCCGAGCCGGGGTAACACTTCCCGCGAGAGCAGTAGCCAGCACACGATCCCCGCGATCAGGTCCGGCAACCGCATCCACAGGCTGGCGTCGGTGACGTGGGTCATCAGTGCCAGCAGGTTGTAGTACCAGCCGAAGGGGTCCTCGGGGCTACCGAACCAGCGGAAGTAGTTCGACATGTAGCCGGCGCGATCGGCCACCCGGGCCATGCCCAGGATGTAGCCGTCGTCCGACGAGTTCGCCCCGATCACATGCCACAGCACGAAGCCGGAGATCACCGTGACGTCGGCCAGGGTGAACGTGCGCCAGTTCGCCGGAATGAGCCGGCGCATCCGGTGACCGTCCAGCTGATCGAGGCGCCACAAGGCGATCAGGGCGACGATGGTGGAAACGATGGCCAGCACCATCGCGGCCAGCTTCAAAGTCGTTGGGGTGGTGGAGAACCGGGTGTCGATGGTCGCCGAGAGCTGCAGACCGGCCGGGGCCGGCCCGCTCAGGTCGGTGAACACCCCGACGATCTGTGGCCGCAGGTTCGGGTCGGGGAAGCCGCCGCCGAGCGGCTTGCCCGCCGGGTCGGTCAGCCCGACGAACGTGGCGAAGGCGCCCGCCTTCGTCGAGGTGATCTCGATGCGCTGACACTGTGCCGACTCCACCTGATCGCGGGCCGCGCTGGCGATCACCACGTTGCGGTCGGTGACGTCGACGCGCTTGCCGTTGACCACCACGAACAACGCGTTGAGCGCGGCGTCCTTGCCCTTCTTGGGCGCCGTGCTGAGCACGACGCCGCCTTCCGGTGGCAGGCCGCGCACCACCGAGCACGGCACGGTTACCTTCACGTCGACCGGGGTGAGCGAAATCAGCGGCGCGGTAACGCTGTTCAGCTGGCCGTTCTGCGGCCAGTTCAGCGTCGCGGTGGTCTGCACGACGGGCAACAGCGGGGTGGCGATCGACAGGATGAAACCGATCAGCCCGGCGACCGTCGCGACCCAGCGCGTCACCCGCACGTCCTGGCGGGACAACGCTTCGCGCTCGCGCTTGTCGACGGTCGTGACACTCATTTGCTGGTCGGTTCGCGACCCGCTGCGCCCGGCTTCGCCGCCCTTACGATCGCTCATGGCAGCGCCCGAATCGGTCCCTGCCGGCTCCACCCGTGCACTGTCATCACACCCTGTTCGATTGTGGCGTCGGGCGCCTGATCAGCCGGCACCAACCGGAAATACTGCTCCACGGATCCCCAGTCGCGATGCCAGTCACCCCGCAGGTACGTCGCGATCGTCGAGGTACGAAGCATCGCCTGAGTGATCAGGAACGGACCCCCGTCCTCGCTGGCCTCCCACCCGTTCGACGACGCGGCCGTCTGCTTGTGGTCGGGCAGGATGCGGTATGCCGGTAGTTCGGCAACGCCAAGGTGTTCGGAGAACGGCCGCTGGCACGGGAAGTTCGCGGCCGTGGCGATGTCCATCAGCACGGGGGTCTGCGACCCCATCAACTGCTGCAGGGTCTGCAGCACCGGGACGCGCGGCGGCGTGATCGCGAACCACTGGTCCGAGCTCAGGTTGGGGTCGTAGGCGACGATGCGGGCCACGTTGGCCTCCGGTGGCGCCCAGGTGAGCGGGAACCGCAGGTTGCGCCACGCCGGCTCCGGCCCGATGTCGATCGGATACACCTGTGCCAGCGGCTGGGTGGTGCCGTCGGGACGGGCGACGCCCCACTGCAGTTTGAGCTGCTGCCCATAGGTGAAGGTGCCGTCCTCCTTGTACGACCAGATGGCACCGGCCGCCGTCACCACCACGATCGGCCGGTCCGGGCTACGCGGCGGCAGTTGGTACCACGCCGAGGTCGCGGTGGCGGCCAGCGAGTTCTCGCCGTAGCTGCCCATCACCGGGGTGCGGGCCGGGTCCAGGCCGAACGGCAGCGCCGCGTGCGACCCGTTCACCCCGACGGGGCCTTTGCCGCCGGCCGTCCCCGCGGAGTCGGTCATGGTGGCATTGGGTTTGTTGGGTGAGCCGGTGGAATTCACCACGCCCGGCTTGGTGACCACCGGGTACGACCTCAGGTCGTCGCCCACGCCGTCGTGTTTGAAGCCGACCGGGTTGACACCGCCCAGCGGGCCGTCCGGCCCGAACGTCTGCCCGGGCGCCGGCTGCAGCATGCCGGCGTTGGGGTCGGGCTCGGCCAGCACGTCGTCGGCCATGGCGCAGCTGGTCTTCGACAGCCCCGAGCTGATCGCGGCGAGGTTCGCCTTGCCGGTGGTGTAGAGCGGATAGCGGAACACCGCGCCCTTCGTCAGCGACGCGACTTCGCCGACGACCATGATGGTTGCGACCACCAGCAGCGGCGTCGACGCCAGCACCCGGTTGCGCCGGTTGTCCTTGACCTCGGTGTGCCCGGCGTAGTCCATCCGGAAGTGCTGCCAGGCGGCCAGCAGGCCGGTCGCGATCGACAGCGCCAAAAACATCGACGTCACCGGGTGGCTGGCCACGACCGGCTGGATGTCGTACCACGGCACCCCGTAGTTGCCGACGTAGAACCAGCCGTTGATGCCGGAGGTCGCCACCGCCAGCACGAACAGCAGGGCGGTCACGTACAGGGTCAGGTTGCGGCGGTTGTGCAGGCCGATCCGGGCCAGGGCGAATGCGGTGACCGCGCCCAGCGCGCCGGCCAGCCCGGCGAACGCACCGAACTGGACCGCCCACTTCGTCGGGGTGAACGTCAGCAACAGCAGGCCGAACGCCGTGGTCCCGATCAACCGCCACGCCGGGCCGCTGGCCACGCCCGGGATCCGGCCGCGACGCAGCAGGGTGACCAGCATGCCGAACATGCACAGCAGCAGCACCAGCACGGCGAATCGCCGGGCCATCGACCCGTCGGGGTTCGATTCCACCGTGAGGAAGTAGTAGCGCAACCAATCCTGGTACCAGGCGATGGTCGGGCCGACCTTGTACTTGATGCGGGCCGATTCCCCGACCGTGGCCAGCGTCTGACTGCGGAAGACCACCACGAGGATCAGCGACGCCGAGGCCGCCAGCACGGCCAGCGGTGCGAGCAGGCCGTCGCTTTGCCGGCGGCGCCGGATCGTCTGGGCGACGGCGCGCGCCCCGGTCAGCAGCGCGGCGACGGCGATCAGGCCCTGCGGTGCCAGCGTCGCGCTCAGCAGCGCCACGATGATGGCCACCGCCGCCGGGGCCAACCGACGCAGCGCGATCGCCCGTTCCACCAGCATCCAGGTGACCAGCACGCCGAGGGCGATCAGCGGTTCGGGCCGCAGTCCGTTGTTGAACGGCAGCCACGCCGCCACGAAGACCGCGCCCGCGGTGAACACCGCGACCCGGTTGGCCGCCAGGCCGCCGCGGCCGGGTCCGAGCCGGCGCAGCACCCAGTGGCTGATGATCAGCCAGCAGCCGATCGCGGCCAGCGTGGCGGGCAGTCGCATCCACACGCCGGCCGTGCTGACGGAGGCCATCTTGGCCAGCAGGCTCAGGTACCAGTCGAAGGGAGCGTCGGTGGTGCCGAAGTAGCGGTAGTAGTCGGCGATGTAACCGGCGCCGGGGGCGACCCGGGCGATGGCCAGGTTGTAGCCGTCGTCCGACGACGTGGCGCCGATGATGTGCCACAACAGCAGCGTGGCGGTGACCCCGGCGTCGGCGATCCACGTCGCGATGCCCACCCGCCGCCAGTTGGCAAGGTGCGTGCCGGGGCGATACCGGGAGAGCCAGGCGATCGGGGAGCGCCAGTTGAGCAGGGTGCTGCCGCCCCGGCTGCGGCGGTCCAGCACCGCGAGCGCGATGATGGCCGTCAGCACCGCCAGGGCGCCCAGGGCCATCACGATTTCCTTGAGGACGGTGGGCGCGGTGATGAAGCGGGTGTCGATGTCGATGCGGGCCGACAGCCCCGGCCCCGCGGGCACCTTCATGTCGGTGAAGACGCCGCCCACCTGGGGTTTCTTTTCGGGCGACAGGATCCCCGAGGCGCCCGGTATGCCGACGAAGTCCGCGCCGGTCGCGCCGGCGTCGGCCCAGACGTGCAGCACGCTGCAGCCGCCGGCGGCGACGGCCGAGCGTTGCGCGACCGCGGCCACGGTGTCGCGGAACGCGACGACGACGACGTCCGTGTTCGCCCGCACGAACAGCCCGTTCTTCCCGGCGTCCATGCCACCCGGCGGCAGCGTCGCGACGACCAGGCCGCCACCGGCGGGCAGGGTGGCGATGTCCGGGCAGGGAATGGAGATGTCCAGCGCGCGGGGCGCCCCGGACACCAGCGGCGCGGTGATCTGGCTGACGTGCCCGTCCGTGCTGCCCTGGGGCCACAGGACCGTTGCGGTGGTCTGCCGCACCGGAAGCAGCGGGACGGACAGGCACAGCAGCAGGCCCACGATTCCCGCGATGGCGGCCACCGACCGGGGGATCCGCTGCGATCGCTCTTTACCGTCGTGGGGCACGAGGCTCGATCGTAAGCGACGCTGCTTTGTCCGATGAGGACGCGGGGCCGCGCGTGCACCGGGGACGCTATCCGCGGACTCGGCCCGCCAGCGTGGCCAGCCCCGGACCGTCCAGGTCGGCCAGGGCGGCCGGACGCCCGGTCATGGCCAGCAGGAGCGCCTCGCCGGGGCCGGTCACCTCGGGCCCGTCGCCGTGCGTCCACTCGACGTCGGTGGCGCGCAGGCGCAGGCCCCGGATCCTGCGTCCGGCGCCGAGCCGGGGATTGCCGGGCACCAGCGGAAGGATCCGCTCGAGCCGATCGGGCGGCACCTGCCGCGGCCGGTCGAGCGCGCGGCGGATGTCCTGGTGATGGATGGTGCCGTCGACGAGCGCGATCATCCCGCCGAAACCCGCTGTCAGTCCCCGCGGTTGGAGGTGGCCGCGCAGGAATTCCAGCAGCTGTTGCGGGGTCAGGGCCGCGAATTCGTCGACACCCACCTGGTTCGCCCGCACGATCGCGCCCTTGGCGAACCGTTTCAGCAACCCCAGCGCGCCCAGCTCCTCGTAGCTGATCACATGCGCGACAACGTCTTTGACGCTCCAGCGGGTGCACAGGGTGGGCGCCTGCCAGTCTTGCGGCGCCAGGGTGGCCAGGAATTCGGCGAGGTCGGCCCGCTCGGCGCGGGCCATGGTCATCAGGTCGGCGCTCATCGCGGATCACCGCCGACGATCAACTCCCGGTACCGGCCGAGGTACAACGGCCAACCCGCGTCGCCGTCGACGCCGTCGGCGACGGACTCCCAGCCCGGCCCGTGCCGGTCCAGGTGGCGGTGTACGAGGTCGACCCGGGTGCGTTCGCCGGACTCGGCGGTGAAGCGGACGTCGACCTCGCTCGTCTTGGCCGGGTCGGTTTCCAGCTGCCATGTCGGACCGATGTCCCAGCTGAATACCACGCGGTGTGGCGGCTCGTAGACCAGGATCCGCGCCCATCGGCACACGCTGCCGTCGACGCCTCGGTCGTAAATATGGCCGCCCACTTGGGGTTCGAACACCGTCTCGGCGATCGGGACCGCCAACAGGTTGTGCTCGCGCGGCTTGAACGCGCCGAACTGCTCGGTGAAGACGGCGAACGCGCGCTCGAGGGGGGCGTTGACGACGATGTGGTGGTTGACGTTTCCAATCCGCTGGGTCATGATGCTCCCTCGTTCATCTCGTCGATGGTCTGCGCGTAGCCGGCCAGCGCCTGTGTCCAGAACCGGTCGAGGTCGGCGCGCAGCGCCTGCAGGCCGGCCGGATCGAGCTGATAGACGCGGCGGGTGCCCGCGGCGCGGTCGCGCACCAGCCCGGCGGACTTGAGCACCTTGAGATGCTGGGACACCGCCGGTCTGCTGACCGGCAGGTCGCGGGCCAACTCGCCGACCGCCGACGGGCCGTGGGCAAGACGCTCCACGATGGCCCGCCGCGTCCCATCCGCCAGTGCCAGCCAGACGTCACCCGTTTGGTAAGTGACCACGAACCGTAAGTCTAGGCTTACCGACGGCGGACGGCAAGGGTCGGCCCGCGCGGGCCGTCGCACCCGTGCGGCGAAGCCCTCGAGAAAAGTGCTGTGCGCCTAGGTTTTACGCAGCGGTGCCGGGCCCCACAGGCCGCTGCGGGTGGCCGTCCCCAGCAGCAGGTGGGCGGGCTGCGCGTCCGGGTAGTAGGGCGTCAGCCGCTGCAGCGAACCCCAGTCGCGAGACCAGTCGTCCTTGAGGTAGGTGGCCATCGTGGTCGCCTTGACCAACAGCTCGGTCACCCCCAGCGGGCCGCCGCCGTTGTTGTCCATCACCGGCGAGTTGGCCTCGGCGCCGAATCGGTCGGGCAGGATGCGCCATCTCGGCGTCTCGTCGACGCCGTTCTGGTGACCGAACGGTCGCTGGCACGGGAAGGCGAGCCCGACGAGCCAGTCGAGGAACACCGGGTCGGCGGAGCCCACCACGTCCTGCAGCGTGCGCAGCTGCGGAATCCTGGGCGGGGTCAGCGCGATCCAGTGCTGCGGGGCCAAGTCCTCGTCGTCGGCGACCAGCCGGATCTGGGTGGCCGAGCTCGGGATCGCCGACAGTGGCAACCGCAGGTTGCGCCAGGCCGGCGACGCCCCCACGTCGGCGAATTGGAACGAACCGCCGGGGTGTCCGCCGGCCGCCTGATCGTCGGTGGCCCACTGCACCTGGACCTCGCGGGGGTCAAAGCGCCCGGCGGCGCTCACCACCAGCAGCGGGCGCGCCTTGTCGCGCGCCGGCAGTCGATACCAGCTGGACCGCAGGTGCGCGGGAATCTGGATGCCCGAGCGCCAGCTGCCGAGCACCGGCGTGCGGGCGGGATCGAGGTTGAAGGGCAGCTGGGCCGACGAGCCGTTGATGCCCGGTGCCGGGGTGGTGCCGCCCTCGGTGCCGGCCTGGTTGCTGCCGGTCTTCTCCTCGTCGTTGACGAAGCTGCGGTCACCCGGCCGTTCCATCACCGGGTCCGCGCGCACGTCGGCGGGAATTCCGTTGGGCGTGAAGCCTTCCGACAGGCCGGCGCCCAATGCGTCGGCGACCGAAGCGTTCACCGGCGCCAGCATGCCGGCGTTGGGCTCCTGCTCCACCAGCACGTCCTCGGCCAGTCCGCACGACTTCCCGGTCAGCGCTTGCAGATTGGAGCGACCGACCGACCATGCCGGATACTGGTCGGTCATCGCCAGGGTCAGCGAGGCCACCTCGAACACCACCAGGACCCATGTGGCAATTGCCAAGGGGGACTGGATGATTCCGGCCACTCGGGCGCCCAGCCGGGTTCTGGGCGGCCCGTTGTCCGGGGCGACGAAGTGGAACCAGGCGGCCAGCAGCAGCACCGCCGCGGTCAACCCGAGCAGCGCGGTGGCGAAGGCGTAGTGCCAGGCCGGGAACTCGTTGGACCAGGGCACGCCGAAATTCGAGACGTACCACCAGCCGTTGACGCTGGCGAACGACAACGCCACCAGGAACAGCACCACCGCGGCGTACACGGTCCGGTTGCGCCGCGACCGCATCGCCACCGCGGTCACCGCGACCGCGGCCAGCGCGCCCAGCGGTCCGGCCAGCCCGGCGAACACCCCGAAGTGGTGGGTCCATTTGGTGGGGGTGAACATCATCGCGGCGAAGGAGATGATGGTGATGCCGACGATGCGCCGGCTCGGCCCGGCGGCCGTGCCCGGAATCCGGCCCTTGCGCAACGACATTGCCACCGTGACGCCGAGCGCGAGAACCAGCGCCAGTACGGCGAAGCGGCGGGCGACCGACCCGTCCGGGCTGGCCATGAACAGCCGCTCGTAGCGAATGTGTTCGTCGAACCAACTCAGGCTGGGGCCGACGGCCCGCTTGAGCATGCTGGCCTGGATCTCGCCGGTCAGGGTCTGGTCGCGGAAGATCAGGATCGCGGTGACGGTGGCGGCGGCCAGCAGCGGGGCTATCAGCGGCAGCGCACCGAACCGCGTGGAGCGGCGATGCAGGATGGTCCGCAGCGGCCCGATCGCGACCAGCAGCGCGCCGATCGAGGCGATGCCCGTCGGCCCGGAGAACAGGGTCAGCGCGCCGATGATGCAGGCGATCGCCACCGGCAGCAGCCGGCTGGTGGCCACCGCGCGTTCCACCGAGCACCAGGTCAGCAGGATGCCCAGGGCGATGATCGGCTCGGGCCGCAGGCCGTTGTCGAGCGGCAGCCAGACGGCCAGGAACATGCCCGCGGCGGTCCAGGCCGCGGCCCGGTTCTGTTTGACGGCATGACCCAGCCGGGGCATGACCTCGCGGCTGATCACCCACCAGCACGTCAGCGCCATCACCAGGGTGGGCAACCGCATCCAGACGCTGGTGGTGCTCACGTGGGCCCACAGCGCCAGCAGGTCGTAGTACCAGCCGAACGGCGCTTCGGGCGTGCCGAACCAGCGGTAGTAGTTGGCCATGTAGCCGGCGTGCTCGGAGACCCGTGCCATGGTCAGGATGTAGCCGTCGTCGGACGTGTTGGCGCCGACGAAATGCCACCACACCAGCACGCCGATCACCAGCGCGTCCAGCCCGCCGATCGACCACCAGCGGGCCGGTAGGAAGCGGCGGTGCCGGGTGCCGTCTGCGGTGTCGAGAATGTGCAGCGCGACCAGGGCGGCGGCGGTCAGCACCAGCCCCAGGATCATCGCGGCCATCTTCAGCGGGGTGGGGCTGCTGCTGTAGCGGGTGTCGATGGTCGCCGAGAAGTGCAGGCCCGACGGCGCCGGTCCGCTCAGGTCGGTGAAGACCCCGACGATCTGCGGCCGGAAGTCGTAGCCGCTTTTCTCGCCGCGCAGCGGCGAGCCGGGATGCTCGGCGTTGGGTCCCTGCGTGAGTCCGACGAATTCGGCCGTGACCTTCTCGGCGTGCGCGGTGAAGGTCAATCGCTGGCAGGCCGGACTGAGCACCTCGCTCAGCGGAGCGGTCACCACCGGGACGTTGCGCACCACCAGCACCAGGTCGTTGTTGGCGCGCACGATCAGCAGGCCCCGGTCGACGGCCTTGGGTGCCTGCTTGGGCACCGTCGACAACAACACCGTCTTGCCGGCGTTGCCGGGTCCGGCCAGTCCGGCGGCGGCGTCACACGGGACGGTGATGTTCAAATCGGTGGCCACGTAGCCGATCAGCGGGGCGTCGACGCTGCCGAAGGTGCCGTTCTGCGGCCAGTTCAGTTGGGCGGTGGTCTGGTTGACCGGGAGCAGCGGGGTGGCGATCGCCAGCAGCACGCCGAGCAGCCCGGCGACGGAGGCAACCAGCCGGGCGATCCGGTGATTCGCTCCCGTGTCGTTCACGGAGCTAGATGCTAGTTCTTCGGCCGTTTGAGGCCCCGTTTGAGGCGTGGTGTCGGTGCTCATCAGCGGTTACGCCCCCGGCTTGCGGATGGCCAGCACGAACGGGCCGACGCTCTGGACGGCGAAACGCGGGCTGTCGAACAGGGCGCCGCGCAGATCGACGGTGTAACGCCGCACGTTGGGCTGGTTGGGGTAGACGTCCTCGGCCAGCCGCAGCGTGTAGTTGCCCGCGGCGCCGCGGCGCATGAGGAAAACCGTGGGCGGGGGCCAGGGGCAGGTGTCCAGGGCATGGAGCAGCTCGTCGGCGGTCTTGAGGTTGGACCACTTGTTGATCTGCGCGGCCCGCAGGTCGAACTGCGCGAGCGGGTTGGCGTAGTGCGAGGTGAGGCCCTGAAATCCCCAGTACGGGTAGAAGGACAGGAAGCTGTAGTCGGCGGTCATCACGACGGTCTGATCGCGCGGCTTGCCGGTCACCTGGGTGATGGCGTGATCGATTGTGGCGTAAAACTTCTCGGCGCTGGGCGGGCGGCGGTCCCCGCGTTGGCCGTGACCGTCGGTGTCGGTGTAGGCGATGGTGAGGTCGGGCCGCAGCACGTCGGGGATGTCCTGGCTGAACGCGATCGCGGCGGCCAGCCCGATCGCGCCGGCCACCGGGGAGACGGCGCGGCCCCAGCCGCGGTCGCGGCCCGCGGCGGCCAGCGCCTGGGCGAGTTCGACGAAGCCGAACGCCCCGGCGGCGACCAGCAGCACGCTCAGGGTCGGCTGCAGCCGGAAGGACAACAGGGTGGTGCGCGCCAGCGTGGTGAGCATCGACAGCAGCGACCACAAATAGATCGCCAGCACGCCGATGGCCAGGGCGCCCGCCCGCACCGACGAACGGGCCCGCACCACCAGCCACAGGGTGCCGATCAGGCAGACGACGCCCAGCAGCGTGAACTGCAGCATCGGAAACGTCAGCTGCGCGCCGTCGGCCGGCAGGTAATGCTGGGCGCTGCCGGTGTTGCTGATCGGGTTGTGCAGTGCCCGCAACACGAACGGCAACCAGGTGGTGCAGGCGATCACGACGGCGATGCCGGCGATGACGGCCAACCGCCGCAGCGGATCGAGGGCGGCCTTGACGCCGCCGCTGTGCCGGTTGCGCCGCCAGCGCACGCCGGCCAGCCACAGGGCCATCAGTGCGACCGTGAACGCGGTGAACCCGAACAGCAGCGTGTACCAGGTGGCCGTCCAGCCCAGAAACAGCCCGGCGGCGATCACCGCGCTCCACCCCGCACGACCAGGCGCGTCCGGCTCCGCGCGCACCCCTGCCGCGAGTGTGAAGTTAGTTTCACGCTCGGAATCGACTGTGCAGTTAGTTTCACGCTCGGCGTCAGGAGCGCGGCCAGTCCCGCGCTCACCGGCGCGCAGGCCCGACCAGGTCAGCACCAGCATCGGCGGCAACAGCACGGTGATCATCGCCGAGTACGGCTCGGGCGAGCCGTAGGCCAGCGTCACCGCGGCCGTCGCGGCGGTGACGATCAGCGCGTATTCGAACCGGACCAGGCGCCACCACAGCACCAGCGCGACCGCGACCGCGATGGTGATCGACGTGATGGCCCACGGCTTGAAGATCTCCCACGCCGGTGTGCCGCCGAGCGCGGCGGCGCGCCCGCCGATCCAGAACCAGCCCGGCGGGTAATACGGCGGCAGCCCGAGGTAGGTCATGTCGCGCAGGGCGGGGCTGTCGGCGAGCCGGGTCACGTACTCGGTGCGGAACTGCTGGTCGACGGAGATGCCGAACAGGTACAGCTTGGTCGCCCCCAACGGCATGCCCAGCGTCACCACGGTGAACGCCGACACGAACACCAGCCCACCCAACCGGGTCAACCACCGGCCGCGGGGACGGCTGCAGCGCCGCCACGCCCAGCCGACGGCGACCAGCCCGGCCAGGCAGCCGACCTGCCCGACGGTGGTCAGGGCGTGCAGTTGATTGGAGGACGGGAACGCCGGCCATTGCACCCGGGAGATGGCGATCAGCGAGACCACCGCGACGGCTACCGCGACCAGCGCCGCCAAGGCCATCTGGCCGAGGGTGGCCAGCGCGTTGCGCATGATCAGATGGGAAGCTTGCGGAAGATGGGACGCGGGACGTGTCGCAACACCATCATCACATAGCGGAATGCTGCTGGTGCCCAAACCAATTCCTTACCTTTGGCGGCCGCAGTCACCGCGAGGTTGGCGACGTATTCCTTATCGACGGTGAGCGGGTGCGGCGGTCCAACTTCGTCTACGGCTCCACCAAGGCCGGGTTGGACGGATTCTATTTGGGGCTCGGAGAGGCGTTGCGTGAGTACGGGGTTCGCGTGCTGGTGATCCGGCCCGGCCAGGTGCGTACCCGGATGAGCGCGCACGTCAAGGAAGCCCCGCTCACCGTCGATAAGGAATACGTCGCCAACCTCGCGGTTATGGGGCCGCCATAGGTCGATGAATTGGTTTGGG
>NZ_LZMG01000141.1:0-8498 GCF_001673615.1 Mycobacterium sp. 1245499.0 | reverse complement strand
ACTGATCGGCGAACAGCGGGCCCGCGCCGGTGACGTAGGCCTTGATTCCCGGCGGCGCGGGCACCGAGTCCACGATCTTGCGGACGGCCGCGGCGGACTCGTTCGCCAGCCCGCCGCCCATGTTGCCGGCGAGGTAAACCTGGACGTACGCGGCCTTTTGATCGTGGCTCTGGGAACCCGCCGCCGTCAGCGGATCACTCCAGAAATCCTGGACGTGCTGAACGTGCTTCTTGTCTTGCTCGACGCGCCTGACGATCTCGTCGTAGTAGCGGTGCGCTTCGGCCCCGAGTGGCTTGTCGCCCTCCAGCAGGATCATGGCCGAGTTGTCGGAGTTGAACTCTTTGAACGTCGATCCGACCTTCATCATCGACTGAAAGGACGCCGCGTCGGTGGGACTCATCGACACCGAGTGGGTTTTGGCGACGACCTCCAGCTGCGGGGCCACGGTGTTGGTGACGAACACGATGCCCAACCACACCAGGACGATCGGCAGCGCCAGCCGGTGGATCATCCGCGGCAGGAACGGCGGGATCAGCGGCTGGTCGACGCGCGGCGGAACCGCGGCTGGTTCGCTCATGCGGATTTGTCCAGGCAATAGACGAAGGCGTTCACGGTTTGGTTGGGATCTGAGCGATTCGGAGTTTTGATGACGTCACCACTCCCGTCGTGCTTGTTCACCACGAACTGGCAGGCGATCCAGCTGCCGTCTCCTTGCGCCACCAGGTTTGCCGGGATCCCGGGCTTCGTCGAACTCAATACTTTGCTCCAAGGCAAGGGCACGTTGAGGGCCTGCTGGGGGTGGGAGTTTTCGTCGAGATAGTTGATGGTTGCCGTGCTGCCCGGCGGACCCCAGACCTGGAGCGTGATCGTCTTGGCGTTGAACTCGTCGAGGACCTCGCCCGAGGTGCCGCCACCGAACGAACCGCGGTGAACGCCGAAGACGCCGTGCAATCGGTATACGACGAATCCCGACAGCGCGACGACAGCCGCGATCGTGAGCACCAGCCAGAAACGCGCGAAGAACCCCTTTTTCCTAGGGCGCTGCGGAGCGGCCATTTCGCCCTCCCTATCGGCGGAGCCCTGCTTCTGCAGCGGCTCGGTCCTTGGCTCAGTCGTCGTCATGGACGCTCCAAGTCCTTCCCGTTCACCGGTTGTAGTTCGCCAAGCCACAGCCCCCCGGCCTCCTCTCTGCGTTCATTGCGATCCCGAGATGAGCCCGACGCACGTAGCCGTCAGCAGTCGGGTCAGCGCGGACGCGAAGTCCAGATTCCATTCGGGGGGAACCACTTCCGGCTCCTCGGCGTAGGCGTCGGTAAGCCGTTCCGGCGGGTTCGCGACCTGCCACAGCGTGGCCGCCAACGAGTACGCGGCCAGCAGGATGTCGAGCGACCCCGATCGCCCGAGTTCGGGCAGCGCGCTCTCGATGGAATCGGCGAGCGAGAGCGTGGCGGCGGTACTGATGCGCTTGACCTCGATGACCCGTTCGGCGTCCACCTCGTGTTCGAGGTGCAGGTGCAGGTTGGCCAGCAGGTCACAGAACAGCGGGTCGTCGGCCAGGGCTTCGGCCAGCGTCTCGGCGATGCGCGAGGGCGACTTCGCGCCGGGCTTGGCCAGTTTCTCGGACACGATGTTCGACCATCGCACCCAGCCCTCGGCGGACAGGTGCAGCAGAACTTCCTTGTGCGAGGTGAAGTAGCGACGCACCGCCGAATAGTGAATTCCGGCACGGCTGGCGACCGCGGTCAGGGTGACCGACGCGACGCCGGTTTCCATCGCCAGCGACCGTGCGGCTTCCACGAGGGCCTCCGCACGTTGGCGCTTCTTTTCCTCGGTGCGGGCGCGCTGGAATGTTAGTTGCGCCACCGGCCGAGCGTAACGCACGTTGTGTGATTTGCATAACGCACGTCATGTGATTTGCAACGCGTCACAGCCCGGGCGCCAAACAGGTAAAGGTGTAGCCATGCTCATCACCCGGCGTCCCTCGCGCGCCTGCGACTAGCCCGTGCAGACCATCGCCCTGATCGGGTTCCTCGGCGGCCTGATCACCGGTATCTCGCCGTGCATCCTGCCGGTGCTTCCCGTCGTGCTCCTGTCCGGCATGGACAGCGGGCGCGCCCGCGGCGTGAGTTCCGCGGCGCGCCCGTACCTGGTGATCGCCGGCCTGGTATGCAGCTTCAGCCTGGCCACGTTGATCGGTTCCGCACTGCTGACGGCGCTGCACCTGCCGCAGGACGCGATCCGCTGGGCCGCCTTGGTGGTGCTGGTGTTGATCGGCGTGGGGCTGATCTTCCCGCCCGTGCAGCACCTGCTCGAGCGCCCGTTCGCATACTTTCCGCAACGCCAAACCGGCTCTGGCGCAGACGGTTTCGGGCTGGGCCTGGCGCTGGGCGCCCTGTATGTACCGTGCGCGGGCCCAGTGCTGGCCGCCATTGTGGTGGCCGGCGGCACCTCGTCGATCGGCCCCGGTGCGCTGGTGCTGACGGCGACATTCGCCATCGGCAACGCGTTGCCGTTACTGGCCTTCGCACTGGCCGGGCGCCGCGTCGCCGAACGCGTGGCCGCGTTCCGCCGCCGGCAACGCGCGATTCAGGTCGCCGGCGGGGTAGCGATGATCGTGCTGGCCGTGGCGTTGGTGTTCAACCTGCCGGCGATGCTGCAGCGCGCCGTGCCCGACTACACGACGGCAATGCAGAACAGGTTGGGCGCCAACGACATCGAGCGCAGCCTGGGCCCCGCCCCCGCGCAGCGGTCAACTCAGGGCGGGCTGCAGCTGAGCCGGCCCGGCACCACCATCGACGGCGCGCTGAGCGACTGCTCCAACGGCTCCGCCGACCTACAGCAATGCGGACCGGCCCCCGCGCTCACCGGCGTCACCGGGTGGCTCAACACCCCGGACGGCAAACCGCTGGACCCCGCATCGGTGCGCGGCAAGGTGATCCTGATCGACTTCTGGGCCTACTCGTGCATCAACTGCCAGCGCGCCATCCCGCATGTGATCGATTGGTACAACCGGTATCGCGACAACGGACTCCTCGTCATCGGGGTGCACACCCCCGAGTACGCCTTCGAGCGGGTGCCCGCCAATGTGGCCAGCGGCGCCGCCGACCTGCACATCACCTATCCCATCGCGCTGGACAACGACTACGCGACGTGGAACAACTTCGGAAACCTGTACTGGCCCGCCGAGTATCTGATCGACGCGAACGGGCAAGTGCGGCATACCCAATTCGGCGAGGGCGACTACGACGGCACCGAAAAGCTGATCCGCACGCTACTGGTCGACGCCCATCCCGGCGCCCTGTTGCCGGCACCGTCCCATTCCGCCGACATGACTCCGCAGACCAGGCTCACACCCGAGACCTACCTGGGTGTCAGTAAGTCCGGAAACTACGGCGGCACCGGGGATTACAAGCAGGGCGCCGCAACGCTGAGCTACCCGCCGAACCTGGCCGACGACGAGTTCGCCCTGCGCGGCCGGTGGACGCTGGACGACCAGGGGGCCACCGCCGACGGCGACGACTCGGCCGTCCGATTGAACTACACCGCCAAGGACGTCTACGCCGTCGTCGGTGGGACCGGCACCGTCACCGTGACCCGGGACGGCAAGACCACCACGACATCGATCGGCGGAGCGCCCACGTTGCACCGGATCGTCGCCGACGACGCCGCGCATCGCGATCAGCTGGACATGCAAGTCAGCAAGGGCCTGCAGGTGTTTTCGTTCACGTTCGGCTAACCGGCGCGCTCACGACTTCTTGGCGAGGCCGCCCAGCATGGCAACGATCACGCCGAGCGCAACCAGGGCGGCGCCGGCGAACAGCGCGACGTTGAGCCATTGGTGCATCCCGGCTTCGGCGTGCCCGACCATCACCTCTGCCACCACCCGGACGTTGCCGGTGGTGTGGTTGAGCGCGCCGTTGAGGTAACGGCCGGCGACCTCGATGCCGGCCCATCCGGCCGCGCCGACGAGCAGCGCCGAGACGCCCAGGCTGCTCAGCGCCTTGCCGCGGCGGCGTGCGGTGGCCAGCGTGAGCACCGCGCAGACACCGCACAGCGCCGCCGCACCGACGCTCACCCACGGGCCCCAGGTGGCCAGCGGACTAAGCCGCCCCTGCCGCATCGATTTTGGTATCGAAACAGTAAGTGGGACAGTTAATTTCGCGGGGACCGTCACGTTGTGGCGGCTCAGCAGCGGCTGGATCGAGGGGTCCTTGAGCATCGGCGCCACGTCGACCGCCCACTGGTTGCCGTTCTCGGCGGCCGCCGGGTCGCTGAACAGCCAGCCGTGCACCGAACGGTTCGCCTGGGCGAACAGCGGCGGGAATGCCGGGCCGGCGGTGAAGTCGCCGGCCGCCTGGCGCACCTCGGAAGTGTCGAGCGGATAGCGGCCCCCGCCATGCTCGACGGCCAGAGTCGTTGCCCGAGAGGTTAATTCGTCCGCCATGGCGGACTGCAGGCCCGGGTCGGTCGCCGCGCGCCGCGCCAGCGCGGCGTAGCCGTCGGCGTCAACGACGTGCAGCTGCGTCCACGCCGCGGGGATCGCGATTGCCAACGCGAGCGTGGTGATGAGCCACAACAGCACGGTCGCCGCGAATCGCACGCCTGCGAATCTACGCAATCCCCCGCACGTAGGCGGCCTGCCCCAGGTGCTGGGCGCAGTCGTCGATGATGCTCACCAACCGCGCGCTGGCCGTCACCGGCGGATCCCAGTTGGTGTCCACGACGCGGGCCAGCTCCTGCGCGCTCACGCCGGCGACGTACTCGAGGGTGAACTTGTGCACCGCGTGGTAGTAGCCGGAGAGCAGGTCCGCGGGCGCCTTCACCTTGGCCACGTCGTCGGGCCCGTGTCCGTAGCCGGTGTCGTTGCGCGGCAGGTCCAGTCCGAACCGGTCCACCCAGCCGTCGCGGAACCACACCTGCTCCACGCCGGCGACGTCGGCGAGCTGAAGGTCCTGAATGCGCGCGCTGTGCCACAACAGCCAGGCGATGCTGTTGGCGCGCGGGGCCGGCCGGTAGCCGGACACCTCGTCGGTCAGCCCCTCGGTGATCTCGTCGACGTGTTCGATCAGCCGGGTGAACGCGTCGCGCAGGAGCTCTTGCAAAACGGCGGCATCGTCGGTGCGGGCCATGTTCGCGACACTACGGGAGGATCCCGTGGAAGACCGCCTCCACGTTGTTGCCGTCGGGATCGCGCACGAAGGCCCCGAAGTATCCGGGGTGGTATTCCGGCCAGAGCCGCGGCGCGTGGAGCGGCTCGGCGCCCAACTCGACGGCCACCTCGTAGAAGGCGCGCACCGCGTGCTCGTCGGCCGCCTCGAAGGCGAGGTGGACTTCCCGATTGGGTCCGGCGAGCTCGCAGGAGATCCAGAACGTCGGCTCACCGCCCGCCCGTACCCGATGGCCCGACCGACATCCAGCTGCCGGGAGAACCCCAGCGTGCCCAGCACCGCGTCGTAAAACCGCTGAGATTTGGCGTAGTCGGCGCAGTTGATTCCCACGTGATCGATCACGGGGATGATCCTGGCACGAGCCACCGCAACGGTCGTAGATTGTTTGGATGACTTACGACCTCATCATCCGCAACGGCACCATCGTCGACGGGCTGGGCGGTGAGCCGTACGTCGGCGACGTGGCGGTGCGCGACGGCGTCATCGCGGCCGTCGGCAACGTCAACGGCGAGGCCGCGGCGCGCGAGATCGACGCCACCGGCCTGCTGGTCACGCCCGGATTCGTCGACCTGCACACCCACTACGACGGCCAGTCCATCTGGTCGGAACGCCTGACCCCGTCCTCCGCGCACGGCGTGACGACGGTGGTGATGGGCAACTGCGGGGTGGGCTTCGCGCCCTGCCGCCAAGAGGACCACGACGTGCTCGTCGACGTGATGGCCGGTGTGGAAGACATTCCCGGCGTCGTCATGACCGACGGCCTGCCGTGGACGTGGGAGACCTTCCCCGAATACCTGGACGCGCTCGAGTCGGGCAGGCGGGACATCGACGTGGCGGCGTATCTGCCGCACTCGCCGCTGCGGGTGTACGTGATGGGCCAGCGCGGGGCCGACCGCGAGCCGGCCACCGCAGACGACCTGGCCAAGATGCGGGAGCTGGCCAAGGAGGCGATCGAGGTCGGCGCGCTTGGCTTCGCGTCGTCGCGGTTGACCATCCACAAGACCGAAAGCGGTTCGCCCATACCGAGTTACGAGGCCGCCCGCGAGGAGATCGAGGAGATCGCCCGCGGTATCGTGGACGGCGGCGGCGGGCTGCTGCAGTTCGTCCCGGACATCCCGTCGGGCGGCTATCAGCCGGTGTTGCAGACGGTGTTCGACGTCGCCGAGGACGTCGGGCTGCCGGTCACCTTCACCCTCGTCGTCGCCAACTCCGGCGACCCGTCCTGGCCGGACGCCATCACGATGATCGAGAAGGCGAATAGCGCCGCCGACGGCGGCGAGGTCCGAGTCACGGCGCAGCTGCTGCCCCGCCCGATCGGCTTGATCATCGGCCTGCAGCTGACGGCCAACCCGTTCGTGCTCTACCCCAGCTACCGCGAGATCGCGCACCTGCCGCTGGCCGAGCGGGTCGCCGAGATGCGCAAGCCCGAGGTCCGCGCCCGCATCTTGGCCGACAAGCCCGGCCACGGGCACCCGATTCTGTACGTGGCACAGATGTGGGACTGGATCTTCCCGCTGGGCGACACCCCCGACTACGAGCCCGACCCGTCCACCAGCATCGGCGCCCGCGCCCGCGCCCGCGGCGTGGACCCGATGGAGGAGGCCTACGACCGGCTGCTCGACGACGACGGCCGGGCCATGCTGTTGGTCGCGACCAGCAACCTGCAGAACAACTCGCTGGACACGGTCGGCGAACTGCTGCACCGCGACGACGTGGTGCTTGGTCTCGGCGACGGCGGGGCGCACTACGGGATGATCTGCGACGCCAGCTACTCCACCTACTTCCTGACGCACTGGGCACGCGACCGCAAGGCCGGGCGGTTCACGGTGCCCGAGGCGGTTCGCGAGCTCACGTCGGTGCCGGCCCGCGTCGCCGGTCTGGGTGATCGCGGCCGAATCGCGGTGGGCTACAAGGCCGATCTCAACGTCATCGACCACGCCGCCCTGCGGCTGCACAAGCCGGTGATCAGCTACGACCTGCCCGCCGGGGGGCGGCGCCTGGACCAGACCGCCGAGGGGTATGTCGCCACGATCGTGGCCGGGGAAGTGATCGCCGAAAACGGCGTTCCCACCGATGCCCGCCCAGGCAGGTTGGTCCGTGGGCGCCAGCCCGTCCCCGTAGCCTCGCGATAACGCCACCAAAAGTGGCATATACCAGCTAAGTTGGGTTCCGTGACGAACCCGCATTTTGCGTGGTTGCCGCCAGAAGTCAACTCGGCACTAATTTTCTCCGGTCCAGGTCCCGGGCCGCTGCTTGCTGCCGCGGCGGCGTGGGACGGGCTGGCCGGGGAGTTGGCATCGTCGGCATCGTCATTTTCTTCGGTGACGTCAGATCTCGCCAGCGGGTCATGGCAGGGCGCGTCGTCGACGGCCATGATGTCGGTCGCCAGCCAATACGTGAGCTGGCTGTCCGCGGCGGCCGCGCAGGCCGAAGAGGTGTCACACCAGGCCTCGGCCATCGCGACGGCGTTCGAGGTGGCGCTGGCGGCCACCGTGCAGCCGGCCGTCGTCGCAGCCAACCGCGCCCTGGTGCGCGCGTTGGCGGCAAACAACCACCTGGGTCAGAACACCGCGGCCATCGCCGACATCGAGGCCGCCTACGAGCAGATGTGGGCTTCAGACGTCGCGGCGATGTTCGGTTACCACGCCGACGCGTCGGCGGCCGTGGCCAAGCTGCCACCCTGGAATCAGGTGTTGCAGAACCTCGGCTTCTCCAACACCAGCACCGCCGTCACGCGCCCGGCCAGCTCCGGTGCCGTCGCCCGCGGCTACACCTCGCGCATCGCCGGATTCCTGCGGCCCTCGGCGCCGCAGTAGCGCGGCACCCCGCGCCTATCCTGGAAGATCATGCGCACCAAGAAGAAGGTCGACCTCGAGGCGCTGGCCGATGCGCTGGTCGACTACCCCTACGGGTACCTGATCACGGTCGACGACGACTACCGCGTGCACACCGTGACGGTCGAGCCGCGGCTCGATGGGGCCACTCTGGACGTCGGACTCATCGGCGGCCGGACCCGCAACAACCTCGCCCAGCGGGCCGACGTCACCCTGTTGTGGCCGCCCGCCGAGCCGGGCGGCTACTCGCTGATCGTCGATGGCAGCGCCGAGGTGACCGACGCCGGCGAACAGACCGCCCGCCTGACCGTGGTTCCCACCCGCGCGCTGCTGCACCGCGACGCCGAGTCGGCGGACGCGGCCAGGGGCTGCCTGCACGACTGCGTGGTCTTCTCGCTGCCGGCCTAGCGGCGATCGCAAGCGCGGCCGTGGCGATCGCAAGCGCGGCGAAGCCGGGCGCCGCGGGTCGCCGCCTCAGGTCCGAGCCGGGCGCCGC
>NZ_LZMG01000140.1:0-522 GCF_001673615.1 Mycobacterium sp. 1245499.0 | reverse complement strand
CTGCCCGACGGCGCTTTGATGCGACGCGCGGCCTACGGGCTGGCCACCGAGATCATCGGCGAGTTAGCGGCGCGCACCGGCGGGGCCGGTGATCGCGCCGGTCGCCGCGTCGATGCCGCTGGGGATGTCGACGGCGATCACCGGGATTCGGGCATCGTTGACGGCGGCGAACACCTCGGCCGCGGCGGGCCGCAGCGCTCCGGAGCCGGAGATGCCCACCACGCCGTCGATGACGAGATCGGTTGTCGGCGAGACGCTTTCGACGACGCGACCGCCGGCCTTTCGGAACGCCGCCAGGCCTTTGCGGTGGGTGCGCTCCGGGTTGAGCAGGATCGCGTCGGCGGCCGCGCCGCGACGGCACAGGAAGGTGGCCGCCCACAACGCGTCTCCGCCGTTGTCTCCGGAGCCGACGACCGCGCACACACGTCGCCCGGTTACCCCGCCGGTGCGCGCCGCTAACTCGCCGATGATCTCGGTGGCCAGCCCGTAGGCCGCGCGTCGCATCAAAGCGCCGTCGGGCAG
>NZ_LZMG01000139.1:0-22006 GCF_001673615.1 Mycobacterium sp. 1245499.0 | reverse complement strand
TCTCGAACCGATTCCCCTGCTGACTCACGACGGCCTGCTGTCGGTGGCGTTGCGGGCCGACGCGATGGGCGCGCCGGCATGACCGCCGGCGACGATGCAGAACGAAGTGATGCTGAGGAGCGGCGCATATGACAGGTCCCTTCGACGTCCTGGCCCGCATCAGGAGCGACCGGCGCGCCCCCGAGCCCGCGGGCGAACGCTGCGAGATGTGCGCCGAGCCGATCGCCGACGAGCACCAGCACGTGGTCAATGTGGCCGGCCGCCAACTCATGTGCGTCTGCCGCGCCTGCTATCTGCTGTTCACCGACTCGGCGGCCGACCTGCGCTACCGCGCGGTGCCCGACCGGTACCTGTCGTTTCCCGATTTCGCGCTGGATCGCCTGGTGTGGGAGGCGCTGCAAATCCCGGTGGGGGTCGCCTTCTTCTTCACCAACTCCGCCCTGGGCCACACCGTCGCCTTCTACCCCGGACCGGCCGGAGCATGCGAATCCGAGCTGGACATGAAGGTCTGGGAAACCATCCGCGACGCCGACTCACGGGTGAGCCTGCTCGCCGACGACGTGGAGGCGCTGCTGGTCCGAGTCGCCGACAGCGCCCAGGATGGGGAATTGCCGCAACCGGAAACGTATTTGGTCCCGATCGACGCCTGCTACGAATTCGTCGGACGCCTGCGCATGGTATGGCGCGGCTTCGACGGCGGCCAGCAGGCCCGCGAATTCATCGACGGCTTCTTCGACCGGCTCGCCGCCCGCGCCGTGAAGACACTCCCATGAACGTCAGCTTCGACGTGCTGGACGTGACGGCCGAGCCGTACACCGTCAGCCCGATGTTGACCGCCCGCGTCGCCGTCACCGCGGCCGGCGACGACCCGGTGCACGCCATCGCCCTGCGTTGCCAGGTCCGCATCGAGCCGCTGCGTCGTTCCTACTCCGACGACGAAGCGGCCGGGCTGATGGACCTGTTCGGCGGCCGCGAACGCTGGGCCAGCACCCAGCGCACCTTCCTCTGGCAGCATTGCACCGCCATGGTGCCCGGCTTCACCGGCCACACCACCGCCACCCTGCCGCTGGATTGCACCTACGACTTCGAGGTGGCCGCCGCCAAATATCTGCACGCGCTGCGCGACGGGGCGGTGCCCCTGCAGTTCCTGTTCAGCGGAACGGTTTTCGTCAACTCCGAGCGCGGGTTCTCGGTGCAGCAGGTGTCGTGGGACTGCGAGGACAACTACGCGATGCCCGTCACGGTCTGGCGCGACCTGGTCGCACAGCACTATCCGAACAGCGGATGGATCCGGCTGAGCCACGAAACCATCACCGAGCTGGCCCGCTACAAGTCGGCCCGCGGGATGCTCGACTTCGACCACGCCGTCACCTCGCTGCTGGATGCCACCGATCGCGAGGTGACCCGATGACGTCGAGTTGGGATAGGGCCCGTACGGTCGCCGACGCGGTGCTCTACGAAGGCTATCTGCTCTACCCGTACCGGGGGACGTCGAGCAAGAACCAATCACGCTGGCAGTTCGGGGTTTTGGGGCCAAGCGGTGCGGTTGAGACCGGCCTGGGCGAGGACGATGCCCTTGCCGCACAGTTTTTGGTCGACGGCGCCCGGGCGCTGACGCTGGTGGTGCGGTTCCTGCAATTGCAGCACCGGCGGGCCGAAAGGGCCACCGATGGCGGCGATTTCGAACCCGTCGACGAGCTGAGCACCGCGACCGGATCGTGGCTCACCTGGGACGAGGCGGTGGAGTGCGAGGTCTCCTTCGGCCCCCTCGCGTTCGGCGATCAACCCTGGTCGCTCCCGGTGACGGCACTGGGGGCAACCGACCTCGAGATGTTGGACGGCGGCCGGCTGGTCCGCGAACGCCACGAGATTCGGGGCGTGTTGACCGTCACCAGCCAGGCCGACGGCGACCTGCAACGCGTGTCGGTACGGGTCACCAACACCGGCGCACCCGTGAGCGCACAGGACGATAAAGATTCAGTCATCGCACGATCCTTGATCGGAACGCACCTCATCGCCGAAGTGGTTGGCGGCCGGTTCGTCTCGTTGCTCGAGCCGCCGCAGAGCGCGACCGACGCGGCGTCCCGATGCGCGCAGCATCGCTGCTTCCCAGTGCTGGCCGGCCCCCCGGGCACCGACGACATGCTGCTGATCTCGCCGATCATCCTCTACGACCACCCCGAGGTCGCCGAACAGAGCGACACCGCCCTGTACGACTGCACCGAGATCGACGAAATCCTCACCCTGCGCGTCATGACCATGACCGACGACGAGAAGGCACAGGCCCGGGCCACCGACCCGCGGGCCGCACGGATCATCGACGAATGCGACGCCATGTCGCCCGAGGCCATGGCCCGGCTGCACGGCGTGCTGCGCGATCCGCACGGGCTCGAGGTCTCCGCCGGACTGGTGCCCGAAATTCCCGACGGCATGGACTGGTGGGACCCGATGGCCGACAACGCGGTTCGCCCCGAGATCGACGCGGTGCTGGTGAGCGGGGTCCGGGTAGCGCGCGGCAGCAAGGTCCGGTTGCGACCGCGGCGCAACGCCGACGCCCAGGACATCTTCGTCGCCGGCAAGACCGCCCGCGTCACGTCGGTGCACGAGGACGTCGAGGGCAACAAGCACGTCGCCGTCGTCGTCGACGAGGACCCAGCCGCCGACCTGCACGACTGGTACGGCCGCTACCTGTACTTCTCCCCCGACGAAGTCGAGCCGCTGCAATCGCAGCACAGCACAAACCCCTGAAAGGAGTTCGTCATGGAAGTCCTCGGTTGGATCTTCATCGCGATGGTCGCGCTGGTGGTCGCAATCGCCGTGGCCCTCGGCGCGATATCCGTGCCCGATGCCCGCCGCTATCTGAAGTTGAGGCGGATGTAGCCGACGCGGGTGCCACCATGACTTCGCGCATCCTGGTAGCCGGGATCGGCAACATCTTCCTGGGCGACGACGGGTTCGGCTCCGAGGTGGTCCGCAACGCCGCACTGCCCCAAGACGATCCGACGGTTCAGGTCATCGACTACGGCATCCGTGGCATGCACCTGGCCTATGACCTGCTCGAGGAGTGGGACACGCTGGTTCTCGTCGACGCCGTGCCCAGCCGGGGCCATCCCGGCACGTTGCACGTCTTTCAGGCCGAGCACGACGGGCCGTCCGAGACGAGCGGCCTGGACGGTCACAGCATGGACCCGGCCGCCGTCTTCGCCAGCCTGCGGGCCCTGGGCGGCCACCCGCCCTACACCGTGGTCGTCGGGTGCGAGGCGGGCAGCGTCCAGGAGGGCATCGGCCTGACCGAGCCGGTCGCCCAGGCCGTCCCCCGGGCGGCGCGGGCGGTCGAAGAGATCGTCGCCGCGCTGCACCCGTCCTCGTCGACGGAAAAGGGGTGCTGAGCCATGTGTTTGGGCATACCCGGCCAGGTCATCGGAATGCTGGACGGTTTCGAGGGCCAGCTGGCACTGGTCGACGTCACCGGCGAACAGCGCAAGGTCAATGTCGGCATGTTGCCGGACGAGACGTTCGCGCCCGGTGACTGGGTGATCATCCACATGGGCTTCGTCGTCGAGAAGACCGATCAGGCCGGCGCCGAACAGGCCATGGCCGGGCTGGAGTTGATGGGCCGGGGCCGCGCGGGCCCCGCACTGAGCCCGGAGGCTTGAGATGACCGAAATTGCCGAAGCCACGATGCTGTTGCGGCCCGAAGAGACCCGGGTGCGACGACGCGTCATGGTGACCGGCGTGGTTCAAGGGGTCGGCTTCCGCCCGTTCGTGCACCGGATCGCGACCGAACTGGGTCTGGCCGGGTTTGTCGGCAACGACTCGGGTGCGGTCTTTCTCGAGGTGCAGGGCCGGCCGGACCGGGTGGCGGAGTTCGCACGCCGGCTGCGGGTACAGGCGCCGCCCCTGGCGCGGATCACCGGCGTCCACGTCGCCGACGTCGCGGTCGACGCCGCCTGCCCGCCCGAATTCCGCATCGCGCCAAGCCGATTGGCCCCCGGGGCGACCACGCCGATCCCACCCGACATCGCCGTGTGCGACGACTGCCTCGCCGAACTGTTCGACCCGCACGACCGGCGGTACCGGCATCCGTTCGTGACCTGTACCAACTGCGGGCCGCGGTTCACCATCATCGAGCGACTGCCGTACGACCGGCCGGCCACCACCATGTCGGCGTTCGCCATGTGTGCGCGCTGCGCCGCCGAATACCACGATCCGGCGGATCGCCGCTTCCACGCGCAACCGATCGCCTGCCCCGACTGCGGGCCGACGCTGTGGTTCACCTCGCCGGCCGGCCGGGTGACCGGCTCCGATGCGGCACTGAGCGCCACCCAGGCCGCGCTGGCCTCCGGCGCGGTGGTGGCCGTCAAGGGCATCGGCGGCTACCACCTGGCCTGCGCCGTCGACGACGCAACCGCGGTCGCCGCGCTGCGGGCACGGAAAGCGCGCGGCGCCAAGCCCTTTGCCATGCTCGTCCGCGATCTCGATGTGGCGCGCCGCTACGCCTACGTCGACGACGCCGAGGCCGCGGTGCTGGCCAGCCCGGCCCGCCCGATCGTCCTGCTGCGTCGGCGCCCTCGCGCCGCGGTGGCCGGGGGCGTCGCGCCCGGCAGCCCGCTGCTGGGCCTGATGCTGCCCTACTCCCCCATGCATCACCTGCTGCTGGCGGCGGTGCCGGACGGTCCCGGACCGGGGCCCGACGCGCTGGTGCTGACCAGCGCCAACCGCTCCGACGAGCCCATCTGCTTCACCGAGGAGGATGCGGCGCAACGCCTTCCCGGTCTGTGCGACGCGGTCCTCGACCACGACCGGCCCATCCATGTGCCGTGTGACGACTCGGTGGTGCGCGTCGTCCACGACGAGCAGGGCGCCCACGAGCTGCCCGTCCGCCGGTCCCGGGGCTATGCGCCGCTGCCGGTCGACCTACACATCGAGGGTCCCACCGTGCTGGCCGTGGGCGGCGAACTGAAGAACACCTGCTGCCTCACCGACGGCGGCCGGGCGTACCTGTCCGGCCACATCGGCGACATGGCCACCTGGGAGACGCTGCGCGCGTTCGAGCGCGCGGTGTCCCAGCTCAGCGAAATCCGCGGCCGGCCCGTCCGGTTGGCCGCCGACCTACACCCCGGCTATCACACCCGCAGCTGGGCCGAGCGCCACGCGGACGAGCGCCCGCTGGACCTGGTGCAGCACCACCACGCCCACGTCGTCTCGCTGCTGGCCGAACACGGTCGCCTCGGCGAACCCATCATCGGGGTCTCCTTCGACGGCACCGGTTACGGGTGTGACGAAACGATCTGGGGCGGTGAGATTTTGGCCCTCGGAACGCGAAGCCACCGTTTCGTGCGGGCCGGACACCTGCTGGCGGTGCCGCTGCCCGGCGGCGACGCCGCCGTGCGCAACCCGTGGCGGATGGCGCTGTCCCAGTTGTGGATGGCCGACATCGACTGGACCCCCGACCTGGCGCCGGTGGCCGCAGCGAGCGCCGACGAACTAGGGCTCATCCGTTCGCAATTGGAGACCGGGACGGGCTGCGTGCCGTGTTCGAGCATGGGCCGCCTGTTCGACGCGGTCGCCTCCCTGCTCGGCGTGCGACACCGCATCGACTACGAGGGGCAAGCCGCGATCGAACTCGAGGCGCTGGCCCAGTCGGTCGGCGTGGAGTCCGCGCGGCCGTCGCTGCCGCTGGCGGTGCGCCCCGACGGGGTGATCGATCCCGCCCCGATGGTGCAGACCATGGTCGCGGCGCTGTACGCCGGAACGCCAGCGGCGACGCTGGCGGCGGCGTTTCACCGGGCCGTCGCCGAGGCCGTCACCGAGGTGGTCACCCGGGTGGCGGGCCCCACCCGGCTGGTGGGCCTCACCGGCGGGGTTTTCCAGAACGTGCTGTTGTTACGGGCCTGTCGTACGAGGCTGCAGCACAACGGGTTTGAAGTTCTCACCCATCATGTCGTGCCGCCGAACGACGGCGGGCTGGCGCTGGGCCAGGCCGCGGTCTCGGTGCTGATCGCGCAGGAGGAGTCGACGCGATGATCACCACCGCCATCGATCGCGGCCTGAGTGCCGAACTGGCCGAAGACCTCGCCGCCACCGCCCTGACACTGGCCAAACGATTCGCCGCCGGCGCGACCATGTGGTCCATCGCGCCGTCGTGGGAACCGCACGCGCTGCACATCGCGGTGGAATTCGTGCATCCGGTGATCATGGGCAAGCGGGCCCTGCCGGCGGTCGCGCTGACCGGGCCCGATCTGGTGGATCTGGTCCGGGTCTCGGTGCGGCCCGGCGACATCGTGGTCGCGGTCTCGGGTGCGGACAACGCGCAGGTGCGCTCGGTGATGCGCCGCGCACCGGCCTGGGGCGCCACCACGATCTGGATCGGCAGCGGCGAGCGGCCAGCGGCCGCGATGGCCGATCATGTGCTCTGGCTGGACGATCCCGACCCGCGTGTCCCGGCCACCGGCGGCTTCGTGCTGTTCTACCACCTGCTGTGGGAGCTGACCCATGTGTGCTTCGAACACTCCGGGCTGCTCAAACCCAACCCCGACGACGACGTCTGTGTCACATGCAGCGACGAGGGCCGGCTCGGCGAAGTGGTCAGCGCTTCGATCGGCGGACAAGCACGGGTGCGCACCGCCCGGGGGGTCGAGGACGTGGTCACCACGCTCGTCGACCCGGTGAAGCCCGGCGAGTTGGTGCTGGTGCATGCCGGCATGGCGATCAGTCGCGTGGATGAGGAGGACGTTTCATGAGCCCGGCCGACGAACCCACCAATTTCCTGTACCCGTTCATCGACGCCGAAGAAGACGACCCGTCGGCGCTGCTCGCCGACCTGGCCGCCTCCGCCCACGCCAAAGCGTCGGAAAGCCTGGCGTTGCGGCGGTCCACGCTCGAGGCCAACGCCGAGCTGCTGGCGGCGGCCGCCGCCGAGCTCGCCCGCCGATTCGCCGCCGGCGCAAGGATGTTCACCTTCGGCAACGGCGGCAGCTGCACCGACTGCACCACGCTGGCGAGATTGTTCGCCCGGCCACCGCTGCGCAAGCCGCTGCCGGCGTGGTCGTTGACCGCCGACCAGGCGATCCTGACCGCGTTGGGCAACGACGTCGGGTTCGAGCTGGTGTTCGCCCGGCAACTGATCGCCCGCGCCAAGGACGGCGACATCGCGCTCGCGATGTCGACCAGCGGCGGTTCGCCCAACCTGCTGGCCGCCCTGGCCGAGGCGCACAAGCGCGGCCTGTACACCATCGGCTTCGCCGGCTACGACGGCGGCGCCTTCGTGGACAACCCGAACGTGGACGCCTGCTTCGTCGTTCGTTCGCAGAGCGTGCACCGAATTCAGGAGGCGCAGGCGTTGGTCGGCTACCAGTTGTGGCTGGCCGTCCACGAAAACCTCGGCAGCGATCAGGGTTTGGGGGCGGCGTGATGAACAACCCGGCAAGTGACTACCTGTCGTCGGGGCCGCGGTTCGGCGAAGGTGACGTGATCGAGCGGATCGAGTCGTTCCGCCGGCGCCGCCCCCGGCTGCTCGACGATCACGTGACGCTGGCGCACGGCGCCGGCGGCAAGGCATCGGCGGCGCTGGTGGACGCCGTGTTCGTGGAGGCGTTCCGCAACCCGCTGCTCGAGTCGCTGGGCGACGGCGCCGTCCTGGCTTTACCCGGCGGCGAGCGGCTGGCGATGTCCACGGATTCGTTTGTGGTGCAGCCCCGCCGGTTTCCCGGGGGTTCCCTGGGTGCCCTCGCCATCCACGGCACCTGTAACGACCTGGCGGTGGCCGGCGCCGTGCCGTCCTGGATCTCGGCGGCGTTCGTGCTCGAAGAGGGTTTTGGAATCGCCGAATTGAAGGAGATCGTCGCCGACATGGCCGCGGCGGCCGCGGCCGCCGGCGTGCAGGTCGTCACCGGCGACACCAAAGTGGTGCCCCGAGGCGCGGCCGACGGACTGTTCATCACCACCGCCGGAACCGGTGTCATCCCCGCGGGCCGCACGCTGTCCGCGCAGTCGGTGCGCGCCGGCGACAAGGTGCTGTTGTCGGGGTCCATGGGCGACCACGGCATGGCGGTGATGCTGGCCCGAGGTGATCTGGCCATCGAGGCCGACATCGCCTCCGACACCGCGTCGGTGAGCCCGTTGGTGGAGCTGTTGATGGCGGCCGCCCCGTCCACCCGATGGATGCGTGATGCGACGCGCGGCGGCGTCGGCACGGTGTGCAACGAGCTGGCCCAGGCCTGCGGCCTCGGGGTGTTGCTCGACGAGGAGCGACTCCCGGTGGCGCCCATGGTCAATGGCGCCTGCGAGTTGCTCGGCATCGATCCGCTCTACGTCGCCAACGAGGGCAAGTTCGTCGCCGTCGTCGCGCCGCAGGAGGCCGCGGCCGGTCTGGACGCGTTGCGCTCGCATCCGTTGGGTGCCGATGCGGCCGAGGTCGGGGAAATCGTCACCCAACCCGCCGAAAGCGTGGTCCTGCGTACGGGATTCGGCGGCACCCGGATCGTCGACATGCTCGTCGGGGATCCGTTGCCGCGGATCTGCTAGGAGGTAATCAGATGTGTCTTGGAATTCCGGGCCGGATCGTCGAGATCACCGACCCCGCCAATTGTTTGGCGAAGGTGGACGTCAGTGGTGTGCAGCGGACCATCAGCGTCCGGCTGCTGGAAGACGACCTGCCCGCACCCGACGACTGGGTGCTGGTGCATGTGGGATTCGCGATGGCCAAGATCGACGAGACCGAGGCGTTGCTGACGCTGGCGGCCATCAAGAAACTCGGCGACGCCTACACGACCGAAATGCAGGCCTTCGATTCGTCGGCCATCGTGTAACGAGGAGCGGCAATGAAATTCGTTGACGAGTTCCGCGACCCGGCCGCGGCGCGCAAGCTGCTGGTGGCCATCGAGCACCTGGCCGGGACCGACGGTGCGGAGTTCAAGTTCATGGAGGTGTGCGGCGGTCACACGCACACCATCTACCGGCACGGCATCGAACACCTGCTGCCCGACAACGTCGAACTGGTGCACGGCCCGGGCTGCCCCGTCTGCGTGATCCCGATGGGACGCATCGACGACGCGATGTGGCTGGCCGGCCAGCCCGATGTGATCTTCACCTGCTTCGGCGACATGATGCGGGTGCCCGGCTCGCACGGCAGCCTGCTGGACGCCAAGGCCCGCGGGGCCGACGTCCGGTTCGTCTACTCCCCGCTGGACGCGTGCAAGATCGCGGTCGACAACCCCGACAAACAAGTGGTGTTCTTCGCCATCGGTTTCGAGACCACCGCGCCCTCGACCGCGGTGACGCTGGTGCGGGCCCGCGAGCTGGGCCTGCCCAACTTCAGCGTGTTCTGCAACCACGTCACGATCGTGCCGCCGATCAGGGCCATCCTCGAGTCGCCGGACCTGCGGCTGTCCGGCTTCATCGGACCCGGGCACGTGTCCACCGTGGTCGGCAACCGGCCCTACCGGTTCGTGCCCGAGGTGTACCGGAAGCCGTTGGTGGTGGCCGGTTTCGAACCCCTGGACATCCTCGCCTCGGTCGCGATGCTGCTGCGCCAGATCCGCGAGGGCCGCTGCGAGGTGGAGAACCAGTACAAGCGCGTGGTGCCCGAGCGTGGCAACCCCGCGGCCCTGGCGTTGCTGGGCAGGGTGTTCGCGCTGCGGCCCCACTTCGAATGGCGCGGGCTGGGCTTCATCTCGCAAAGCGCGCTGCGGCTGCACGACGACTTCGCCGAGTTCGACGCCGAGCTGCGGTTCGCGATGCCCGGCGTGCGGGTCGCCGACCCGAAGGCCTGCCAATGCGGTGAGGTGCTCAAGGGTGTGCTCAAGCCTTGGGAATGCAAGGTTTTCGGCACCGCCTGCACACCCGAGACCCCGATCGGAACGTGCATGGTCTCGCCCGAAGGGGCGTGCGCGGCCTATTACAACTTCGGCCGCATGCACCGCGACGCGGTCAAGCTGGTGGGGCGCACTTGACCGATTCCCGCGGTGCCGAGATGTTCGCGCGCTACGCCTACGCGCCCAACGCGCTGGGCTACTGCGGTCCGCCGTTGGGAGCCACCCTGCGGGGCGGGTCGGTCGCCGACGTGCGCAGGGCGGCGACGCAGTTCTCCGGGGCCTGGCCGTATCTGCGAGTGCTGTCGGAGCTGACCGGCATCGCCGACCCGTTGGATTACCGCCTGGTCGAATCCTATTGGCTCGGCGGTGGCGTCGCCGCCGACCTCGACCCGCAGCGATTCTTCGACGCGCTGCTCGAAATCATCGGCCCGCAGGCGGGCCACTACTGGTCGCACCTCACCGCGGATCTGGCGGGCGAGGCGGCCGGCAACCACTGCTTCCACGTGTTCGGGGTATATCCGTGGACGCGCTTCCTGGGCCGCGGTACCGACGCACAACCGCTGAGCGTGCTGGACAACTGCCGAATCACTTCCGGCACAGTGCTTTCCCGCGACGCGGACCGCGTTGAGGTGTTGTGCCGCAGCCTGACCTGGGACGGTCAGGCGCTGGCGCTGTCGACACCGTCGGCGCGCGCGCTCGACGTGTGGGTTGACGGCTACAGCGCGGTCCCCGACGTGGCCGCCGGCGATGTGGTGGCGATGCACTGGGGCCGGTTGTGTGGCCGCCTGTCGCCGGTGCAGCTGTGCGCGCTGACCGACAGCACGAACCGGCAGCTGCTGGTGACCGGCCATCGACTGGCGCACGTCTGACTTCGCCACCAGACTGGCCCCGTGCCCGGTTCTCTGCGCGACGTGCTGCCCGCCGCGGCCACCCTGCTCGGGGTCCCGGGCGGCTCGCACCCACCGGACGAACTGACGGTGGCGGAGTCGGTGGACGCGGACCGGATCGACCGGGTGCTCGTCGTGCTGGTGGATGGATTGGGCTGGGACCTGCTCCCCCAGCTGGCCGGCAGCGCCCCACTGCTGGCCTCCGTGCTGGCCGGTGGCACCGGCCGACTGACCCGGCTGGACTGCACGTTCCCGTCGACCACGCCGACCAGCCTGGTGTCGCTTGGCACCGGCGCGCAGCCGGGCGAGCACGGGATCCTGGGCTTCACGCTCCGGGTGCCGGGCACCGATCGGGTGCTCAACCACGTCCGCTGGCGTGACGACCCGCCGCCCGCCACGTGGCAGCCGGTGCCGACGTGGTTCGAGCGGCTCCAGGCGGCGGGCGTGAGCGCCCGAGCGGTGTTGCCCGCGGTGTTCGTCGGCAGCGGGCTGACCGACGCCGCCTACCGCGGCGCCGAGCTGCACCCGGCGGATCCGGCCGACGACTACGCGCGGCTGGTGGCCGACGTGCTGCGCGCGGGGCCCGGGCTGGTCTACGGCTACACCGCCGAGCTCGACACCGCCGCCCACGTCTTCGGGATCGGTTCGCAGCAGTGGCATGACGCGGCGACCAACGTCGATGCGCTGCTGACCCGCCTGCTCGAGGCGCTGCCGCCGACCGCGGCGATGCTGGTCACCGCCGACCACGGCGGCATCAACGTCCCACAGCGGGCGCGGATCGACCTCGACTCCGACCCCAGGCTGAGCGAGGGAATCGAGGTGGTGGCCGGCGAACCGCGGGTGCGGTATCTGCACACCGTGCCGGGGGCGGCCGGCGACGTGCGGGCGGCGTGGGGCGAGCTGCTGGACGGCAGCGCCACCGTGTACGGCCGCGAGCAGGCGGTGGCCACCGGCATGTTCGGGACGGTCGCCCCGCACCACCTGGAACGTCTCGGCGACGTGGTCGTCGTCTGCTCCGGTGACGCTGCGGTACTGGCCAGCGCGCACGAGCCCCCGGAAACGTCTCGCCTGGTCGGCTTTCACGGCGGAGCCACCGCGGCGGAGATGGCCATCCCGCTCATCGTTTTCGGGCCGTAACTGCGCAAACACACACCGGGCTCGGATCGAGTTCACAGCTCGTTTAGACCGTTCGCCGATCTTTGCGCGCTACATTCGGTGCACTGTGGTTTCCCGGGGCGTTGGCGAGACTCGGCGATGGCAGGCGGCCATCGCGGTTGCCGCAGCGCTGGCGGCCTTCACCGCCCTGATCGCGGGTTCGGCGCTGCGACCCGCCTTCTCCGCGGCGGCACCGCCGGAGCCCGCCGCGTGGTCCGCAGGACTCGGCGCGGCCGCGGGACTGACGCACGGTCGTCTGCCCGCCCTCGGCCAGCCCGCCGTGGCGGCGTCGCGCGTCGGCGCGCCGGCCAACAAGACCAACCGCAAGCCGTTCCACAGCGCGTGGATGACGAAGGAGCGGCCCCTGACCTGGAACCGCGTGTCGGCACAATCGGTGCTGGCGCCGGTGCCGTTGTCGTTCACCCCGATAGGGTTTGCGCCCGCCGGCGCCCGATCCCGCGCGCCGGCGGTCACTTTGTCCGACCGAGATATCTTGACCCAGATCTGCGTCGCCCGTAGCTGATCGTGGCGCCCGGGCCGAGCGTGCCTCGCCCACCGGCTTGTAACCCCCGCGTCTATCTCGTGAAGGAACACCCTCATGTTTTCGGGCACAACTCACACCGCCACTCTCGGGCGGAGGCTGTAATGGATTTCGCGACGCTACCTCCGGAGATCAACTCCGGGCTGATGTACTCGGGACCCGGCGCGGGCTCGATGATGCGGGCCGCGGCGGCATGGGATGCGCTGGCGGCGCGGCTCTTTACCGCAGCGGCCGACTATCGGGCGGTGACCGCGAAGCTGGCTGCGGCCGACGCGGGCTTGGCCCCGGCGGCGCTCACCGCAGCCGCACGCTACGTCGACTGGCTCGAGACGGTCGCGGCCCGCGGTGAGCAAGCGGCCATCCAGCTCGCGGCGGCGGCGGGCGCGCATCAGACGGCCTTCACGGCGACCGTCTCGCCGCAGGCGATCGCCGGCAACTGCGCCCGACGACTCGCGCTGGCCTCGACGAATTGTCTGGGCCACCACAGCACCGTGATCGCGGACGCCGACGCCGAGTACGACGCGATGTGGGCGCAGAACACCGGCGCGATGTACGCCTACGCGCGGGCCGCGGCCGCTGCCACGGCGATGGCTCCCTTTCCCGAACCACCCGGCAATCCTGCTGTGGCCGAACGTAGTTGGGTCCTACAATCGGCACCGGACGTCATATCGGCCGGCGGCAAGGTGATGTCGGTGATACCCGACGCTTTAGCACGGCTGTCATCGTCACCACTGCAGACGATCGATGCGTCCCTGTCCCCGGTCACCGCGCCGCTGTCGAAGCTGAACTCGGTGACCGCACCGTCGGATTTCGCGATCGCCCACCTGAATTCGGTGAACAAGACGGCGGCCCTGCAATCGCTCTTCCCGAAGCCTGCCGCCACCAATGGCGTCGAGGCGGCCTGGCGCCGCGCGGCGCCGGTCGGTGCGCTGTCGGTGCCGCGCGCCTGGGCGGCCGCGGCGCCCCTGCTGCAGCGCTCGATCGACGACCGGACCGGCGAACCCATCCGCCTGGTCGCGATCAGCGAGCCGCCCGGACCGCATGCGGCCAATGAGCTGGGTTAGAGCGGGGTGACGTAGGCCGCGCTGATGCCGCCGTCGACCATGAACGTCGAGGCGGTGATGAACGACGCGTCGTCGCTGGCCAAAAACGCTACCGCCGAGGCGATTTCGTTGGGATCGGCGAACCGGCCGACCGGGACGTGCACCAGCCGGCGCGCGGCGCGTTCCGGGTCCTTGGCGAAAAGCTCTTGCAGCAGAGGGGTGTTGACCGGCCCCGGGCACAAGGCGTTGACGCGGATGCCTTGCCGGGCGAACTGCACGCCCAGCTCGCGCGACATGGCCAGCACCCCGCCCTTGGATGCGGTGTAGGAGATCTGCGACGTCGCCGACCCCAGGACCGCGACGAACGACGCGGTGTTGATGATCGATCCCTGGCGGGCGGGCACCATGTGGCGCAGCGCCGCCCGGCAGCACAGGTACACCGACTTCAGGTTGACGTCCTGAACGCGTTGCCACGCCGGCAGTTCGGTGTTCTCGATCAGGTCGTCGTCGGGCGGGGAGATGCCGGCGTTGTTGAACGCGATGTCGATGCGCCCGTGCGCGCGCGCCGCGGTATCGAACAGCGCGTCGACCGCGCCCTCGTCGGACACGTCGGTGGGCACGAACAAGCCGGACAGTTCCTCGGCCGCCGCGCCACCGGCGTCGGCGTCGATGTCGCCCACCACGATGGTGGCGCCCTCGGCGCGCATCCGCCGCGCCGCGGCCAGCCCGATGCCGCCGCCGGCGCCGGTGACGACGGCCACCCGGCCCGCCAGTCGTTGGGTGAGATCGACCGCCACCGCCTAGTCCTCCTTGATCGCGATGAACACGTTCTTGGTCTCGGTGAAGTGCAGCGGCGCGTCTGGGCCCAGCTCACGGCCCAGCCCCGACTGCTTGAACCCGCCGAACGGGGTGCTGTAGCGCACCGACGAGTGCGAATTCACTGACAGGTTCCCGGCTTCCACCGCCCGCGAGACGCGCAACGCGCGGGACAGGTCGTCGGTCCAGATCGATCCGGACAGGCCGTAGCTGGTGTCGTTGGCCAGCGTGACGGCGTCGTGCTCGTCGTCGAAGGCCAGCACCGTGACGACCGGGCCGAAGATCTCGTCGGTGACACAGCGGTCGGTCCGGGGTGGCGTCAGAACCGTTGGCGGGAACCAGAATCCGCGGCCGTCCGGTGCGGTGCCGCGAAACGCGACCGGGGCGTCGTCGGGAACGTACGACGCCACCTTGTCGCGGTGCGCCGCGGACACCAGCGGCCCCATCTCGGTGTCCCGAGACGCCGGGTCGCCGACGACGACGCGCGTGACGGCGGGCTCGAGTAACTCCATGAAGCGGTCATAGACGCTGCGCTGCACCAGGATTCGGCTGCGGGCGCAGCAGTCCTGACCCGCGTTGTCGAACACCCCGGCCGGCGCGGTCGCGGCGGCACGCTCCAGGTCACAGTCGGCGAAGACGATGTTGGCGCTCTTGCCGCCCAGTTCGAGGGTCACCCGCTTGACCTGTGCGGCCGCACGGGACATCACCTGCTTGCCGACCTCGGTGGACCCGGTGAACACGATCTTGCGGATGCCGGGGTGGGTGACGAACCGCTCCCCGACCACCGCGCCCCGCCCCGGCAGCACCTGCAGCAGGTCCGCGTCGAGGCCGGCCTGCACCGCCAGCTCACCGAGCCGGATCGTGGTCAGCGGCGTCACCTCGGCGGGTTTGACCAGCACGGCGTTGCCCGCGGCCAGCGCCGGCGCGAAACCCCACGACGCGATGGGCATCGGGAAGTTCCACGGGGTGATCACGCCGACCACGCCCATCGGCTCGTTGAACGTGACATCCAGGCCGCCGGCCACGGGAATCTGCTTGCCGGACAAGCGTTCCGGGCTGGCCGCGTAGAAGTTCAACACGTCGCGGACGTGACCGCCCTCCCACTCGGCCGACGCGATGGGATGCCCCGAGTTGGCGACCTCGAGGGCGGCCAGCTCGTCGAGATGGGCGTCGACGGCGGCGGCGAAGGCCCGCAGGCCGGCGGCCCGTTCGGCCGGAGCCAACCGCGCCCACCTGCGCTGGGCCGCCCGCGCCCGGAGCACCGCGTCGTCGACCGCCGCGACGTCGGCGTGCTCGACCGACCGCAGCACCTCCTCGGTCGCCGGGTTGATCAGTTGCGCGGTGCTCACCTCAGCTCACGCGTCCCGCGTAGGACCGCGCGGCGTCCACGATCGCGGTGAACAGCCGCAGATCGTCCAGCGACTGCTCCGGATGCCATTGCACGGCAAGCACAAACCGGTCCCCCGGCAGCTCCAGCGCCTCGACGACGCCGTCGCCGTCCCGCGCGCTGACCACCAGGCCGTCCCCCACTTTGTCGATGGCCTGGTGGTGATAGCTCGGCGCATCGGCGGCCTCCCCGACCAGCGCGGCCAGCCGGGTGCCCGCCACGGTGCGCACCGGCAGCCGGGTGAACACGCCGTTGCCCGCCCGGTGTCCGCTGTGCCCGAGCACATCGGGCAGGTGCTGGTGCAACGTGCCGCCCAGGGCGACGTTGAGTATCTGTGCGCCGCGGCAGATTCCGAGCACCGGCAGGCCCCGCCGCAGCGCGCCACGCAACAGCGCGAACTCCCACGCGTCGCGGTCGGTGCGGGGCGCGTCGGTGCTCGGGTGGGGTTGCTGGCCGTAGCTGGCGGGGTCCACGTCGTAGCCGCCCGTGATCACCAGGGCGTGCAGGCTGTCGAGAACCGAATCGACGATCTCGGCGTCCACCGGCTGCGGTGGCAGCAGCACCGCGATCCCGCCGGCCAGGATGACGCCTTCGAAGTAGTCGGCGGGCAGATACCCGGCGGGGATATCCCAGATGCCGGTCTGCACCCGCTCCAGGTACGTCGTGAGGCCGATCACCGGGCGGGGCGGGCGGCCACCGTCGGACAGTGGCGATCGCAAGCGCGGCGCAGCCGGGCGCAGCGGGTCGCCACCGTCGAACTCAGAGCCGTTCAAACCCACGCATCCTCTCCCAGTCGGTGACCGCCGCGTTGAAGGCCGCCAACTCCACCCGCGCATTGTTCAGGTAATGGGCGACCACGTCGTCGCCGAACGCGTCCCGCGCGAGCGCCGAGCGTTCGAACGCCGAGGCCGCCTCGGCCAGGGTGACGGGCAACCGCTCGACGCCGGGAGTCTGATAGGCGTTTCCCGCGCAGGGCTCCGGTAGCTCCAGGCCCCGTTCGATACCGTACAGCCCTCCGGCGACGATGGCCGCCACCGCCAGATACGGGTTGACGTCGCCGCCGGGCACCCGGCACTCGACGCGGGTGTTGGATCCATGACCGACCACCCGCAGCGCGCAGGTGCGATTGTCCAAACCCCACGCCAGCGCGGTGGGCGCGAAACTGCCGTCGGCGAATCGCTTGTAGGAGTTCACGTTCGGCGCATAGAACAGCATGAGCTCGCCCAGGCTGGCGAGCAGGCCGGCCAGGAAACTGCAGAACGTCGAGGACATGCCGTGCGGGCGGCTGGGATCGGCGAACACGGCACCACCCTGCGAATCGCGCAGCGAGAGGTGCACGTGACAGCTGTTGCCTTCTCGCTCATCGTATTTCGCCATGAACGTCAGGCTCTTGCCATGCCGGTCGGCGATCTCTTTGGCGCCGTTCTTGTAGATGACGTGGTTGTCGCAGGTGATCAGCGCGTCGGCGTAGCGGAAACCGATTTCCTGCTGTCCCCTGTTGCATTCGCCCTTGACGGCCTCGAAGCGCAGGCCGGCGCCGATCATCCCCTGCCGGATGTCGCGCAGCAGCGGCTCCATCCGCGAGGACGCCGCGATCGCGTAGTCGATGTTGTAGTCACTGGCCGGGGTCAGCCCGCGGTAGCCGTTGGCCCACGCCTGGCGATAGGGCTCGTCGAACACGATGAATTCCAGCTCGGTCGCGACGTCGGCGGCCAGGCCGCGCTCGGCCAACCGGTCCAGTTGGCGGCGCAGGATCGCCCGCGGCGACACGGCGACCGGGCTGCCGTCGGACCAACCCACGTCGGCGATCACCAACGCCGTGCCGGGCAGCCAGGGAATGCGCCGCAGGGTGGACAGGTCGGGCCGCAGCACCGTGTCGCCGTATCCGGTGTCCCAGCTCGACACGGCGTAGCCGCTCACGGTGTTCATGTCGACGTCGACGGCGAGCAGGTACCCGCAGCACTCGGCGCCGTGCGTGGCCACCTCGTCGACGAACAACCGGGCGTCGATCCGCTTGCCGACCAGCCGGCCCTGCATGTCGGCGAACGCCACGATGACCGTGTCCACCTCAGCGGCGCCCACCAATCGCTGCAGGTCCGTCAACGACAGCATCGCGGCGCCGGGATCGGTCACGGCAGGTTCTTCACTGGCCATGACCGTCAGTCAACCAGGCGCTACCAGGTGCTGGTGCGCAGAATGATCTCGGCGGCCAGTTGCGCCGTCGACTCCTGCACGCTGCGGCGCCCCAGGTGCACCACCCGGTAATCGGCGTAGACGTAGCGCTGGCTGGCCTGCGCCACGGCCCGGGCGGCCGGCGAGCTGACCAACACGGTGGTGCCGATCTCGACCGGCGGGCAGTGCCCGTCGGTGACGGCGCCCTCGTAGTTGGAGGCCCGCGGGTGGCCGCGGTCGATCACCACCAGTCCGACGAAGCGGCCCAGCCGCGTGGCGGTCAGCTCCCAGGCGAGCTCGGCGCCGGCGCGATCGCCCATCACCACGGCCCAGCCGATGCCCAGCGCGTCGAGGATGCCGATGAGCGACTTGGGGGTCAGCCGAGAATCGAAGCCGACCACGACCGTCCGAAGCGATGCGGTGTGCAGGCGCTCGCAGACCGCGTCGTACGCCGCCGGGACGCGGTCTTCGTCGCCCAGTATGACGACGACGACGCCGTTCTCCGGGCCGGCCACCACCACCGGCACGGGGAATCCGTCCAGGGTGGTCATCATCGAGGACACCCCAGCACGCTACAACCAAACGGCATCCGTGCGCGACGATTCTTCGGCATCTGGTACGCAAATTCGTTTTTCGGCCGCGTCGTCAACGGCGGCGTTCATACCGCGCTGGGCGCGAATGCCCTAGGGGCGCAAGGCGCTTGCCAGATGCGGTCGCCGCGGCGGGGGACCATCAAGCAAGCTGAGAATACCGTCGATGTCGAGATGGGATGCCAGCAAGTCGGCGGCGACATCGAGTTGCGCGTCGCGGCGGGCGGCGACGTCAACGTCACCGACCACGAATCCGCCGCGGCCTGCCGCGTCTGCGACCCGGCGCAGCCAGCCGCGCCGGAAGTCGTCGTTGTCGAGCAGCCCGTGCCAGTGGGTCCCGAAGACCGCTCCGCGCACCACACCCTGGGGCTGGGGATCGGCGCCGCACTCGAACCAGCTCGCCTCGGCGCAGCGGGTGACCCGGCCGTGATGGATCTCGTATCCGGACAGCGGCCGCTGCCAGCGGCGCAGGGTCTTGTCGACATCGAAGGCGATGTCGGCGTCCAACAGCCCGAGCCCGGGCACGCCCGTCGTGCCGGATTCCACCGGATCGTCTAGGCGACTGCACAGCATCTGAAATCCGCCGCAGATTCCCAGCACCGGCCTGCCCGCGCGGGCGTGCGCGGCGATCGCGTCGGCCAGGCCCTGACCGCGCAACCACGCCAGGTCCGCGACGGTGGCCTTGCTGCCCGGGATGACGATCAGGTCGGCGTCGGTGACGTCGGCGGGGTCGGTGACCCAGCGCACCAGCACGCCCGGTTCACAGGCCAGCGCCTCGACGTCGGTGGAGTTGGAGATCCGGGGCAACCGGACCGCGGCCACCCGCAACCACTCGTCGCCGCACGGCGGGGCGGGCGTGCCGATGACGCGGTGCGCGACCACCGACAGCGAGTCCTCGGCGTCCAGCCACAGCTCGTCGGCGTACGGGAGGACGCCGTAGGTGGGCCGGCCGGTCATGTCGTGCAGCTGGCGCAACCCGGGTTCGAGCAGCGCGGGATCACCGCGGAACTTGTTGACGACGAACCCCGCGATCAGCGCCTGGTCGTCGGGCTCGAGGACCGCGACCGTCCCGAACAGGTGCGCCAACAGCCCCCCGCGATCGATGTCCCCGACCAGAAGCACCGGCAAGCCCGCGGCCCGGGCCAGTCCCATGTTGGCCAGATCGGTGGCGCGCAGGTTGATCTCGGCCGGCGAACCGGCCCCCTCGCATATCACCGCGTCGAATTCGGCACGCAGGCTTGCCAATTCGTCGCCGACGATGACTGACAGCCGTTCACGGTGCCGCACATAGCTTTTCGCGCTGACCGTGTCGGCGACCCGACCCTTGATCACCAGTTGCGAGGTGCGGTCACTGCCCGGCTTGAGCAGGATCGGATTGAAGCGCACGCTCGGTTCCAGTCCCGCCGCGCGCGCCTGGATCGCCTGGGCGCGGCCGATCTCACCGCCTTCGACGGTCACCACGGAGTTGTTGGACATGTTCTGCGCCTTGAAGGGGGCGACGCGGACCCCGCGGCGGGCCAGCAACCGGCACAGGCCCGCCACCACCACCGATTTCCCGGCGTCGGAGCTGGTGCCCGCGACCAGCAGGGCTCCGGTCATCCGGCGAAAGTCATGGCAAGGTGAGGATTTCGACGCCGGTGTCGGTGACCAGCAGGGTGTGCTCGAACTGCGCGGTCCACTTGCGATCGCGGGTGACCACCGTCCAGCCGTCGTCCCAGATCTCGTAGTCCAGGCCGCCGAGGTTGATCATCGGTTCGATGGTGAACGTCATCCCCGGTTGCATGATGGTCGACACCGACGGCTGCTCGTAGTGCAGGACCACCAGGCCGTTGTGGAACGTGGTACCGATGCCGTGACCGGTGAAGTCACGAACGACGTTGTAGCCGAACCGGTTTGCGTACGACTCGATGACGCGGCCGACGACCGACAGCGCCCGCCCGGGCTTGACGGCGTTGATCGCGCGCATCGTCGCCTCCCGGGTTCGTTCCACCAGCAACCGGTGCTCCTCGGACACGTCGCCGGCCAGGAAGGTCGCGTTGGTGTCGCCGTGCACGCCGTCGATGTAGGCCGTGACGTCGATGTTGACGATGTCGCCGTCCTCGATCACCGTCGAGTCCGGTATTCCGTGGCAGATGACCTCGTTGAGCGACGTGCAGCACGATTTCGGGTAGCCCTTGTAACCCAGCGTGGAGGGGTAGGCGCCGTGGTCGACCATGTACTCGTGGGCGATGCGGTCCAGTTCGTCGGTGGTCACGCCCGGTGCGACGGCCTTGCCCGCCTCCACCAGCGCGCCGGCCGCGATCCGGCCGGCGACGCGCATCTTCTCGATCACTTCGGGGGTCTGCACCCACGGTTCGCTGCCCTCCTGGGCGGTGGGCTTGCCGACGTATTCCGGGCGCGCGATACTGCCGGGCACCGGCAGAGTCGGGGACAACTCTCCAGGGGAAAGCGCGGTGCGAGCAGGCATGCGACCAGCTTAATGGCAGGGCGGATGGACGCTCAGAGCCGCTGACGGCGCAGCAGCGAGCGCCGCGGCCCGCGGATGATCACCGAGCCGCACACCACCCGCCCGGTCAACACCACGTGCGGCCTGCCCTCACCAGGCGGGTCTTTGCGACGGTCGCTGGCGCTGCCCACGTAGACCTCGACGTCGTCGATGGACGCGCTGGCGCCGTCGGGCAATCGAATCTCCACGGAGCCGAATCTCATGTCGAGTTCGATGACCACCACCGGCCCCGCGAAGCGGGCCTTGGTGAGGTCGAGTTCCACCGAGCCCAGCCGGCGGACCAGCGCCAGGCGGGTGGGCACCTGCCATTCGCCGTGGCGCTTCAGCGAACCCGCCCAGCCCCGCAGCTCGACCCGGTCGGCCGCGGAGGTGACGATGGCGCCCGGCCCCGGCAGGTCGCCGACCAGATGGTCCAGCTCGCCGCGCGTGCGCGCGTAGGACACCAGCGACGAGCGCTGCTCGAACTCGTCGATGTCGATCAGCCCGAGTGCGACGGCGTTGTGCAGCCGGCGCATCGTGCCGTTGCGGTCGGCGTCGGAGACCCGCAGGGCCACCATGTCGCCGCCGGTATCGGTCATGTTCGCAATTTACCGCTGAAGCGGGCCGGGGTCGCCCCTGTCAGATCAGGGGCGATCGCAAGCGCGGCGAAGCCGGGCGCGGCGGGTCGCCCCCATCAGATCAGGGGCGATCGCAAGCGCGGCGAAGCGGGCGCGGCGGGTCGCCCCCGTCAGATCAGGCCAGGAAGTTCGGCGGCAGCGCCTCGAACATGAACTTGGTCATCCGAACCGCCCACTCCGAGCTGCCGCCCCCGACGATCAACGAGGCGAAGGCCAGGTCGCCGCGGTAGCCGGCGAACCAGGAATGCGATCCGCCCGGGAACTCGGCCTCACCGGTCTTGCCGTAGATCTCGCCGCAGCCGGCGATCTCCTTGGCGGTTCCGTTGGTCACCACCAGCCGCATCATCGGCCGCAGCGCGTCGATCATCTTCGGGCTGATCGGCGTGGTGTCCCCCTGGACCGCCGTCTGGCGGCCCACGATCAGTTGCGGCACCGGCGTCTTGCCGGCGGCGACCGTCGCCGCCACCAGGGCCATGC
>NZ_LZMG01000138.1:0-710 GCF_001673615.1 Mycobacterium sp. 1245499.0 | reverse complement strand
CGGTGGTGTCGGGCACCGGGTTGCAGCTGCAGATCGTCAGTTTCAACGCGCTCGGCTTCACGATGCCCAAGGAGTCCGTGCAGTCGACGCTGGACGACTTCACCTCGAACCTGACCAAGAACTACCCGCTGGGCATCCACGCCGACAGTGTGCAGGTCACGGATACCGGTGTGACGAGCCACTTTTCGACGCGCAACGCCACCATCCCCACCGGCAACGACAACGACCCCTGCTTCGCCAACCTGTGACGGCGAGCTTCTAGCCGGACGGCTCAGCCCAGGCCGTCGAGCACCGCCCGGGTGCCCGACAGCCCGAGCCGGGTGGCGCCGGCGTCCAGCATCGCCAGCGCGTCCGCGGCGGAGCGGATGCCGCCGCTGGCCTTCACCCCGAGGCGTCCCCCGACCGTCTCGGCCATCAGGGCGACCGCGCGCACGGATGCACCGCCGGCCGGATGGAACCCGGTCGACGTCTTGACGAAGTCGGCGCCGGCCTCTTCGGCGGCGCGGCACACCCGCACCAGGGTGGCCTCGTCGGCCAGGGCCAGCAGCGCCGCCGACTCCACGATCACCTTGAGCACGGCGCCGCCGATCGCGCCGCGCACAGCCCGGACATCCGAACGCACGGCGTCGATGTCGCCGGACAGCGCCGCCCCCACGTCGATGACCATGTCGACCTCGGTGGCCCCGGCCGCGACGGCCAGGGCCGCCTCG
>NZ_LZMG01000137.1:0-28194 GCF_001673615.1 Mycobacterium sp. 1245499.0 | reverse complement strand
CCAGGATGCCCGAAGACGGGCCGGCCCCTCCGACGACGGCGGTGCCGGATGTCTTGGGCCAGAACCGGCGGCGCTGGAACGGATAGGTGGGCAGTTCGATGCTGCGACGTCGCTGACCATGCAGCGCAGCGAAATCCGGACGATGGCCGCCGACGTAGGCCGCGGCCAGCGCGTCGGCGATCTGGCGCCGATCGCCGACGCCCTTACGCAGCGAGACGATCGCCCGCGGTGCGGTCAGGTGCTCCGGCCAGACCTGCACCGCGGCACCGGTCAGCACCGGTTGCGGACCGATCTCCATCAACACCGAGCAGCCCAGCGCCGCCGGTTCTGGCCCAAGACATCCGGCACCGCCGTCGTCGGAGGGGCCGGCCCGTCTTCGGGCATCCTGGGCAGCGCGAAGGACCTCGCCTCGGGCGACTCCGTCTACACCAGCAGGTTGTCCGTCAAATCGCAGCCGTGGCTATCCGATCACGTCATCTACGGCACGGTCGTGGTGCCCGGCGCAACCTACGCGGCGATGGCGTTGGCCGCGGTCGGCACTCCGGCACGGGCGAAGGACGTCTTCTTCTACGAGCCGATCATCTTGCCGGAGAAGAGTTCTCGCGAGGTACAGCTGACCTTGCACCCGGTGCAGGCAGGTCGCGAATTCACCTTCCAGGTGCACAGCCGTCCCTACGGGGAACGCGGCGCCGAGTGGTCGTTGAACGCCGAAGGCACCGTGGTCGCCGGCGCGGACGACGTCACCGACGAGCCGGTGTCCGATGACGGTGATCCGATCGACGAAGCGCTCGAGCGGCTGAACCGCATGCGTCCACAGGAGTTGTTCGAGACCTTCGCCGACTTGGAGCTGGCCTGGGGACCGACCTGGTCCGGTTCCCTGAAGTCACTGTGGCTCGGTGACGGCGAGGCGGTCGGCGACATCCTCGTCGGTGCCGAACTCGCCGAACAACTCGGCAGCGAGCCGATGCACCCGGTGCTGATGGACCTGTGCACCGGGGTCGCCTTCCCGGCCTTCCCGGCGCTCCTCGCCGCCGAACAGGGCGTCAACGATCTGTTCCTGCCGCTGCGCTACGGGCAAGTGATGTTGCGGGAGAAGATGCCGCGGCGGTTCTACTGCCGTGCGAGGTGGCACACCAGCGAACTCAACAGCGAGACCCAGGTATTCGACCTCGATTTCGTCGACCGGGACGGCCGCCGGCTGGGCGGGATTCGCGAGTTCACGGTGAAACGCGCACCGCGCGAGGCGTTGCTGCGCGGCCTCGGCGGCGATGCCACCCGGCTGCTGTACACCCTCGGCTGGCACGAGGTGCCGGCGCCGCCGGCCGAAGAAGCCGCAGAGATCGGCGGCACCTGGTTGATCGCCGGATTCGACGAACTGGCCGCCAAGGTGCCGGGCTGCATCGCGTTCGACCGGAGCGCAGATCCGCAGCCGTTGGGGCAGGTGCTGACGCAGGCCGCCGAGCAGGGGCTGCCGTTCGCCGGCGTCGTCTGGCGCGGCGAAGCGCCCAACGCGGGCAAAGGTGGCGCCGACTCGACCAACGGGGCGGCGCGCCTCGAGACCGAGATCGCCAATCTGCTCAGCGCCGTGCACGCGGTGCAGGGCGGCGGCGTGAATTTGCCTGGGGGACTGTGGATTGTCACCGAGCGGGCCGTGGCATGCGAATCCGGCGAGCCGGTCGACCCGGTGCAGGCGGCGCTGTGGGGGCTCGGGCGCACCACGATCAACGAGGAACCGGCGCTGCGCGCCAAGTTGATCGATTGCGACGGATCACCGGAGGCCGTGCACGCGCTGGCCAGCCTGTTGGCCACCCCGGTGGACGAACCGGAACTGGCGGTGCGACAAGGAAAGCTGCTGGCATCCCGGTTGCTGCCGTGGGCGCGCAGCGGTCATCTCACGGTGCCGCGTGCGGGCGACTACGTCCTGGCGCCCACCGAGCGCGGCGCGATCGACAACCTGCGACTCACGGAAGTGGACGTCGCACCTCCGGGCGAGGGCTATGTGCAGGTCCGGGTGGAGGCCTCGGGCCTCAACTTCCGCGACGTGCTCAACGTCCTCGGCCTCTATCCGGGCGACCCGGGACCCATCGGCGGTGATTTCGCCGGCGTCGTCACGCAATTGGGCGCCGGCGTCACCGGGCTCGAGGTCGGTCAGCGCGTCTACGGCTTCATGCAGGGGGCGTTCTCCAGCCGGTTCAACGTGCCCGCCCAGCTGCTCGCGCCGATCCCCGACGGCGTCAGTGCGGTCGAGGCGGCCACCATTCCCGCTGCGGCGCTGACGGTTCGGCTCGCGTTCGACTGGGCACAGCTGAAGCCCGGCGACCGTGTGCTCATCCACGCCGCCAGCGGCGGTGTCGGCCTGGCGGCCATCCAGATGGCTCAGCAGTGCGGTGCCACCGTCTTCGCCACCGCCAGCACCTTCAAGCGCGCGACGCTGCGCAAGCTGGGTGTGGAGTACGTCTATGACTCGCGCACAACGGATTTCGCCGACCAGATCCTCGCCGACACCGACGGTGCCGGCGTCGACGTGGTGCTCAACAGCCTGACCAGCGAGGGGTTCCTCGAAGCGACCGTGCGGGCGACCGCCCAGAACGGCCGCTTCGCCGAGATCGCCAAGCGCGACATCTGGACACCCGAGCAGATGGCGCAGGCCCGTCCCGACATCGCCTACGAGATCGTGGCGCTGGACACGGTGACCTTCCAAGAGCCCGAACGCATTCGGGGCTTGCTGACCGAGGTGTCACAGGGATTGGCCGACGGGGACTGGACACCGCTGCCGGCCGAGATCTACCCCCTGACCGAGGCGCGGGCCGCGTTCCGCCGCATGCAGCAAGCGCGGCACATCGGCAAGATCGTGGTGCAGATACCCAATCCGCTGCAGCCGCGGGCGGATCGGAGCTACCTGATCACCGGTGGACTGGGAGCCATCGGTCTGCACACGGCGTCGTATCTGGCGCAGCTCGGTGCCGGTGACATCGTGCTGACCAGCCGACGGGAGCCGGGTGCGGACGCGCAACGGTTGATCGAGGAGATGACCGAGCGCTACAAGTGCCGCATCCATGTCTTCACCGCCGACGTCGGCAACGAGTCCGAGGTTGCCGCGCTGCTGGCGCGCATCCGCGCGGAGCTGCCACCGTTGGCCGGCGTGGCCCATCTGGCCGGCGTGCTCGATGATGCGCTGCTGTCCCAGCAGAGCCTGGAACGGTTCCAGACAACGTTGGCGCCCAAGGCATTCGGCGCATGCCACCTGGACAGGTTGACCCGAGACGACGAGCTCGACTTCTTCATCGTGTCCTCGTCGGTGTCGAGCTTGTTCGGTTCGCCCGGTCAGTCCAACTACGCGACCGCCAACGCGCTGCTCGACGGCCTGGTCGCACAGCGCAGGGCGCAGGGCCTGCCGGCCACCGGCGTCAACTTCGGTCCCTGGGCCCAGGGCGGCATGGCCTCCTCGGAGGCCGCGACCGCCAACATCAGTGCGCAGGGCCTGATTCCGCTGGAACCGTCGGCGGCCCTGGGTGCCCTCGCCGAGGTCGTCGCGAACGGAACCGGCCAGGCCACCGTCCTCAAGGCCAACTGGCAGCGCGCCGCGAAGGTGCTGGGCAGTTCGCGACCACCGATCCTCGACGTGGTGTTGCCCAGTGCGGTCGGAGAGGTGACCGGTGACAGCGAGTTGCTCAAGCAGCTCATGGAGATTCCGGTGCCACAGCGCGCCGGTTTCGTGACCGAATTCCTGCAACGAGAGGTGCAGAACTTCCTGCGGCTCGCCTCACCGCCGGCGGCGAGCAGCCGGTTCCTGGACCTGGGGACGGATTCGTTGATGGCGATCGAGCTGCGCAACCGGCTGCACAGTCAGTTCGGCCGTAAGTTCACGATCAACGCGACTGCGGTGTTCGACTATCCGACCATCGGAGGCCTGGCCGAATACCTCGTGGGTCAGCTGCCCGACGCGGACACCGAGCCGGGCCAGCCGGAACCGGTTGCGGCGCAGGAGCCGCAATGATGTCAGGCGCTGATGTCGAACCCGGTGATGACCTTGGTCGGACGCAGCCGCACCACTAATTCGCCGGGAACGGCGTTGCGCCTGCCGAATTCGTCGGCGCGGTCGGCGCCCATGTAGCGGCCCCCGGTGCGGGTCGCGATGTCCAGCACGTCCTGCGGATCCTCGCTGACCGTGGCCACGCCCTGCACCTGGACGAACGAATACGGCGGATGAGGGTCGTCGACGCAGATCACCACTCGCGGATCGCGGGCCAGGGCACGGCCTTTCGACGTGTCGCGACCGGTGTTGAACGCCAACTGCCCGTCGTCGACGACGAACCACACCGGGGCGACCAGCGGCCTGCCATCGGCGGCGACGTAGCCCAGCATCCCGGTACGGGTGCCGGTCGAGAGGAACTCGATGACCTTTTCGGTCAGCTCGGCCATGCGTTAGAGGCGGGCCAGGTCGTAGTCGCCGAGGTGGTCGATCAGGTTGTGCAGGTGCTCACCCGAGGTGCCCAGCGTGTGCTCGATCGCGGTGAGCCGGGCGGCATAGTGGCTGACCGGGTATTCCGCGGTCACCCCGATGCCGCCGTGCATCTGGACCGACTCCTGCGCGATGTGCCGTCCCGATCGGCCGACCTGCAGCTTGGCGCGCGAGGCGATCACCGGGTCGATGTTGCCGTCAGCGATCGACATGGCCGCGTACAGGGTCATGCTGCGGGCCAGTTCCAGCGAGACGTACATGTCGGCCGCGCGTTGCGTGAGCGCCTGGAATTTGTTGAGCGTGACGCCGAACTGCTTGCGGGTCTTGAGGTAATCAGTGGTCAGGCGCAGCGATTCCTCCATGGCGCCCAGCGCTTCGGCGCACAACGCGGACTGGATGCGCACAATGGTGTCGCGGATCGCGCCCGACGCGTCGACCGCCTCGCCGAGGGGTTCGGCGGCAGTGGAGTCCAGGTCGATCTGGGCGCCGCGCTGTCCGTCGAACGTCCGGAACGGGTGCCTGGTGACCGATGCCGCATCGACCAGGAACAGGCCGGCGCCGCCGCTCGGCAAGGCGGCGCTGACCACCAGGGTGTCGGCGGCGTCCCCGGCCAGCACCGGGTTCTTCCGACCGCTCAAGGTCCACGAATCACCTTGCTGCGCAGCCTTGGTGCTCAACTCGGCGGACGGATCGCGCTGCCCCGGCTCGAGGTGGGCGAACGCCAGCAGCCGCTGCCCGCCCGCGACCTCGTCGAGCAGTTCCTTCTGCGCGTCGGTGCCCAGCTCGGCGATCAGCGCACCGGGTCCCAGCGCGGCGTGCAGTACCGGTTCGGGGGCGAGGCGGCGCCCGACCTCGTTGAGCACCACCATGATCTCGATCTGGCCGGACTCGTCCGGATCGAAACCGAGGCCGAGGATGCCGGTGTCGGCGAGCTGGCTCCAGACCTCGCGGCTCCAGCCGAGATCGGAGCCGATGATCTTGTTGCGGCTTTCCGGGTCGTAGGTGCGCGACAGCAGGTCGCGCGTGGTGTCGCGGAGCAGGGCCTGCTCGTCGCTCAGCTGAAAGTCCATGACTGCCTCACAATCCCAGAATCGTCGACGCGATGATGTTGCGCTGCACCTCGCTGCTGCCGCCGTAGATCGACGTCTTGCGGTAGTTGAGGTAGTGCGGCGCACTGTGTTGGGCCCAGTCCGGCGAGGCGATGTCTTCGCCGTTGGCCGGCAGCGCGTCTGGCCCGGCCACCTCGACGAGCAGTTCGGTGGCCACCTGCTGCAATTGGCTGCCGCGCAGTTTGAGCACCGACGAGGCCGGATTGGGCTGCCCGTCCGCGGAGTCGGTGACGACCCGCGACTGGGTGAGTTCCAGTGCCAGCAGCTCGTTTTCGGCCTCGGCCAGCCGCGCCGCGAACAGCGGGTCGCCCAGCACTCCGGTGGCCTTGGCGTGTTTCTTCACCTCGGCGAGGCGCACCTTGGTCCGTCCCACCCCGGCGATGCCGGTGCGCTCGTTGCCGAGCAGGAATTTAGCGTACGTCCAGCCCTGATTCTCTTCTCCGACAAGCTGATTGGCGGGAACCCGGACGTCTTCGAAGAAGACCTCGTTGATTTCGTGGCCGCCGTCGATCGTCTTGATGGGTCGCAGGGTGATGCCCGGCGTCTTCATGTCGAAGAGCAAAAAGGAGATGCCGGCCTGCCGCTTGGGCGCTTGCGGGTCGGTGCGGACCAGGCAGAAGATCCAGTCCGCGTACTGGCCGAGCGTGGTCCAGGTCTTTTGGCCGTTGACCACGTAGTCGTCGCCGTCCCGCACCGCGGTGGTGCGCAGCGAGGCCAGATCCGACCCCGCCTCGGGCTCGGAGAAGCCCTGGCACCACCAGATGTCGAGGCTGGCGGTCGGGGGCAGGAAGCGTTGTTTGACTTCCTCCGAACCGAATTCGGCGATCACCGGGCCCACCATCTTGGTGTTGAAGTTCAGCGGCTCGGGGACGCACGCCAGCTGCATCTCGTCGGCCCAGATCTGGTGCTGGGTCGGGGTCCAGTCCTTGCCGCCCCATTCCACCGGCCAGTTCGGTACTGCCAGGCCGTGCTCGTGCAGGATCTTGTGGCTGGTGACGATGTCGTCGTGGTTCACTTCGGCCGAGCCGCGGCGTACCCGCTCGCGCAGCTCCTCGGGAATCTTAGTCGTGTAGATGGTGCGGAGTTCGTCGCGGAACGCGGCTTCCTCGGGCGTGAGCGCCAGTTGCATGGCAGCCTCCTGTCGTTTCGGGGTGACCGTGACGACGCAGCGCCCCGAGCTGTTTTCTGGCGGTGCTGGTCGTTCGCTCGACTTCCATCTTGACCCATCCCTCGCGGGCCCCGTGCACAGCCTCGGGTTAATCCACAGATAGCCGTTGAGCGGTGCCGGTGTGACGGTCCGCGGACCTACCGTCGGCCCATGCGAACAGAACTTCCGGCGGAGCGCCTGCACCGGCGGCTCAACGCCGAACCGGAGACCGATGGCGCCGCCGAGCCCGCGGACGCCGGGTCGGCCTCGACGCAGGACGCCCCGGACGACGACCAGAATTCACTGTTGCCGCGCTGGCTTCCCGACGCCTCGCAGGACCGCGGCTGGGTGGCCAGGGTGCGCGCCGACCCCGGCCGCGCCGGCGCCATCGGGTTGGCGATCGTGGCGGCGCTGGCGGTGCTGGTCACGGTTTTCACCTTGTTGCGCGACCGGCCGGCGCCGGTGATGTCAGCCAAGCTGCCACCGGTGGAGAAGGTGTCCACCGCCAGGTCGTCGGCCAGCCCGGGTGCGGCGCCACCCGCAAGCCCCGACCGTCCGGTGGTGGTCAGCGTCGTCGGCTTGGTGCACACGCCGGGTTTGGTGACGCTGGCGCCGGGGTCGCGCATCGCCGATGCGCTGCAGGCCGCCGGCGGCGCGGTGAACGGCGCCGACACCATCGGACTGAACATGGCCCGACCGGTCGGTGACGGCGAACAGATCGTGGTCGGCCTCGCTCCCGTTCCGGGCCAGCCGACGGCCCTGGGCAGTTCGGTCGCCACCGCAACGACGCCGACCTCCAAGGCGCCGGCGCCCGGGTCGGGATCGGTCAAGCCGAAGCCGGGCCAGGCGGTCGACCTGAACACCGCGACCGTCGCGGAACTCGACGCTCTGCCCGGCGTTGGGCCGGTCACCGCCGCCGCGATCGTGGCGTGGCGGCAGGCCAACGGCAAATTCACCAGCGTCGACCAGCTCGCCGATGTCGAGGGCATCGGGCCGGCGCGGCTGGAGAAGCTGCGCGCGCTGGTCCGTGTCTGACCCCGGTGCTGCCTCCCGGGCTAGGTGGATCACCGTCGGGGCATGTCGATGTGCGCCTGGTGCCGGCCGCGCTGACCTGCTGGGCGGTGACGGCCGGCGGGATCTGGTGGTCGGCCGGGCGGATCTTCGCCTGGTGCTGCGTCGCGCTGACCGTCGCCGCCGGTGCGCTGGCATGGCGCGCGGCGCGCCGGCCCGGCCGCGTGGCCCGGCTCCGCACGATCAGCGCCGGCCTGGCCGCCGTGGGTGTGGTGGGAGCGGGCTACGGCTTCGCGATCGCGCTGCGCGCCGACGCGGCCGCTCACCACCCGATCACCGCGGCCTTCGGCACCAGCGCCCCGGCTACCGTCACCCCCACCGAGAGCCCGGTGTCGCTGGGCAGCAGCCGGCTGATGTTTCGGGCGACCCTGCAACGCCTGCGCGACGCCGAAATGTCAGGCCGCGTCGTGGTTTTCGCGCGCGCCTCGGACTTCGCCGCCGTGACGGTGGGCCAGCCGGTGCGGTTCACCGCGCGGATCACCCGGCCGACCCGCCGGGACCTGACCGTCGCGGTGCTCAATGCGTCGGGCCCGCCGGCCATGGGCACCGCGAGCGCAGTGCAGTCGGCCGCGCACGGCGTGCGCAGCCGCTTTGCCGCCGCGGTCCGCGCCACGCTGCCCGGCGAGCAGGCGGCGATGCTGCCCGCGCTGGTGCTCGGCGACACCTCGGCGGTGCCAAGTGACACCAGCCGCGACTTTCGTGCGGCCGGCATGACGCACCTGATGGCCGTGTCGGGGGCCAACGTGACGATCGTGTGTGCGGCCGTGCTGTTCTCGGCCCGGCTGATCGGCCCGCGGTCGGCCGTCGCGCTTGCCGCGCTGGCGCTGGTGGCCTTCGTCATCGTCGTGCAGCCGACGGCGAGTGTGGTGCGGGCGGCGGTGATGGGTGCCATCGCGCTGACGGGCATGCTGACTTCGCGTCGGCGGCAAGCCATTCCGGCCCTCGCCGCCACCGTGCTGGTGTTGCTGGCGGTCGCCCCCGCGCTGGCCGTGGACGTGGGGTTCGCGCTGTCGGTGCTCGCCACCGCGGCGCTGATCGTCGTCGCGCCGGTCTGGTCGCGGCGCCTGGTCGCCAAGGGATGGCCCAAGCCGCTGGCCGACGCGCTCGCCGTCGCGTGGGCCGCGCAGCTGGTGACCGCGCCGCTGGTGGCGGCGATCTCCGGGCGATTCAGCGTGGTTGCCGCCCTGGCGAACCTCGCGGTGGCCGGTGTGATCGCCCCGATCACGGTGCTGGGCACCGCGGCGGCCGCGCTCTGCGCGATATGGCCGGCCGCCGCGCGGCTGCTGATCCGGTTCACCGGCCCGGAGTTGTGGTGGGTGGACGGCGTGGCCCACGCGGCGGCCAACATGCCCGGCGCCACGGTGCCGGTCCCCGAGGGGATGCCCGGCACCCTGATCGTCGGCGGCGTCGCGGTGCTGGCGGTGGTGCTGTGGCGGTGGCGACTGTTTCGCGTCGCGGCGGGGGTCGGGGCGCTGGTCGGGCTGGCGTGGGCGCTGTCCGGGCTGGGGTAGGCGGGGCGTCGCGCCGTCGATCCCCGAGCGGCGCGGTCGGTGGGGCGTGACACCATCGTGGGGTGACCGAGATTTCGCCGTTGCACCTGGTCCTGGGAGACGAGGAACTGCTGGTCGAGCGGGCGGTGTCCGACGTGCTGCGGTCGGCGCGCAAACGAGCCGGCACCGACGACGTGCCGGTCAACCGGATGCGGGCGGGCGACGTCAGCACCTATGAGCTCGCCGAGCTGCTGAGTCCGTCGCTGTTCGCCGACGAGCGCATCGTCGTGCTGGAGGCCGCCGGCGAAGCGGGCAAAGACGCTGCCGCGGTGATCGTTTCGGCCGCGAGCGACATGCCGACCGGCGTGGTGCTGGTCGTGGTGCACTCGGGCGGCGGGCGCGCCAAGGCGCTGGCCACCGAGCTGCAATCCCTTGGCGCCGTGGTGCATTCGTGCGCGCGGATCACCAAACTGAGCGAGCGCGTCGATTTTGTCCGCAAGGAGTTTCGCGGCCTGCGGGTCAAGGCCGACGACCAGACGGTGACCGCACTGCTGGATTCGGTCGGTTCCGACCTGCGGGAGTTGGCCTCGGCCTGCTCCCAGTTGGTCGCCGACACCGGCGGGGTGGTCGACGCCGACGCGGTCCGCCGCTATCACAGCGGCAAGGCCGAGGTGAAGGGCTTCGACATCGCGGATAAGGCGGTGACCGGTGACATCGAAGGGGCCGCCGAGGCGTTGCGGTGGGCGATGATGCGCGGTGAGCCGCTGGTGGTGCTGGCGGACGCGCTGGCCGAGGCGATCCACACGATCGGCCGGGTCGGCCCACTGTCGGGGGACCCCTACCGGCTGGCGTCTCAGCTCGGGATGCCGCCCTGGCGGGTGCAGAAGGCGCAGAAGCAGGCGCGGCGTTGGTCGCGTGACTCTGTGGCGACCGCGATGAAGGTGGTGGCCACGCTCAACGCGAACGTGAAGGGAGCGGTGGTGGACGCCGACTACGCCCTGGAATCCGCGGTCAGGCAGGTCGCCGAGCTAGCCGCCCAGCGCGGCCAGTAGAGGGGGCGCGTCGGCTGAGTAAAAGCCTTAGATCTTGTTGAGGACCTGCGCCAGGGCCGACTTCTTGTTCGCCGCCTGGTTCTTGTGGATCACGCCCTTGCTGGCGGCCTTGTCCAGCTTGCGGTTGGTCGACACCAGCAACTCGGCGGCCTTCTCCTTGTCGCCGGCGTGGGCCGCCTCGCGGAACGCGCGGACAGCGGTACGCAGCGACGACTTCACCGACTTGTTGCGCAGGCGAGCGCGCTCGTTCGTCTTGTTGCGCTTCTGCTGCGACTTGATGTTGGCCACGCGGGAGTTCCTTCTTCGATTAGACGTATTGTGGGGCGCCGGATATCACCACAGCGATTGCCCAGGTTATCAGTGAGTTACGTTTTCTCCCAAAACGGGAACACGTGGGCTGCCAGAACGTCGACTTGAGGCAGCATCTGAACAGTGAGTCTTACCAACCAGCTTGACCACACCAAGCGGGGTTTTCGCGCTGCGCGCTCTGAGCGCATCTTCGACGGATACAACGTGGCCTCCGACGCCTACGACATGGCGTTCGACGAGATGTTCGATGCCCAGGGCAACGTGCGCGGCCCGTACAAGGGCATCTACGCCGAGCTCGCGCCGTCGGATGCCTCGGAGCTCAAAGCCCGCGCCGAAGCGCTGTCCCGCGCCTTCCTCGACCAGGGCATCACCTTCTCGTTATCGGGCCAGGAGCGGCCGTTTCCGCTGGATCTGGTGCCGCGGGTCATCTCGGCCGCCGAGTGGACGCGCCTGGAGCGCGGCATCACCCAGCGCGTCAAGGCGCTCGAGCTGTACCTCGACGACATCTACGGTGACCAGGAAATATTGAACGACGGGGTGATCCCGCGCCGGCTGATCACGTCGTGCGAGCACTTCCACCGCCAGGCGATGGGCATCGTCCCGCCCAACGGCGTGCGGATCCACGTCGCCGGCATCGACCTGATCCGCGACGACAAGGGCACCTGGCGGGTCCTCGAGGACAACCTGCGGTCGCCGTCGGGTGTGTCCTATGTCATGGAGAACCGGCGCACCATGGCGCGCGTGTTCCCCAACCTGTTCGCCAGCCACCGGGTGCGCGCGGTCGATGACTACGCCTCGCACCTGCTGCGGGCGCTGCGCAACTCCGCGGCCACCAACGAGGCCGACCCGACGGTGGTGGTGCTGACCCCGGGCGTCTACAACTCGGCCTATTTCGAGCATTCGCTGCTGGCCCGCCAGATGGGGGTCGAGCTGGTCGAGGGCCGCGACCTGTTCTGCCGCGACAACCAGGTGTACATGCGCACCACCGAGGGGGAGCGCCAGGTCGACGTCATCTATCGGCGCATCGACGACGCCTTCCTGGATCCGCTGCAGTTCCGCGCCGATTCGGTGCTGGGGGTGGCGGGGCTGGTCAACGCCGCCCGTGCGGGCAACGTGTCCATCTCCAGCGCGATCGGCAACGGCGTCGGCGACGACAAACTCGTCTACACCTATGTGCCCACGATGATCGAGTACTACCTCGGGGAGAAGCCGCTGCTGGCCAACGTGGAGACGCTGCGCTGCTGGCTCGACGACGAGCGCGAAGAGGTGCTGGACCGCATCGACGAGCTGGTGCTCAAGCCGGTGGAGGGGTCGGGCGGCTACGGCATCGTGTTCGGGCCGGAGGCCTCGGAGAAAGAGTTGGCGGCCGTCGCCAAGAAGGTGCGCGACGATCCGCGGAGCTGGATCGCGCAGCCGATGATGGAGCTGTCGACGGTGCCGACCCAGGTCGGCAACACCCTGGCGCCGCGCTACGTCGACCTGCGGCCGTTCGCGGTCAACGACGGCAACGACGTGTGGGTGCTGCCCGGCGGGCTGAGCCGGGTGGCGCTGGTCGAGGGGTCGCGGGTGGTCAACTCCAGTCAGGGCGGCGGCTCCAAGGACACCTGGGTGCTGGCGTCGCGGGCGTCGGCCGGCGATCACGAGCTCGAGGCGGCGGAGGTGGTGCGCTCGTTGCCCATCTCGATGCCGGACCCGATGCTCGACGACGCCCCGCGGGTGACGTCTCAGCAGGCGCAGCCCACCGAACTGCCCCAGCGCGAGCAGCTCGAGCAACAACAACAGCAAAGGGCGGTGCACGATGTTGGCACGTAACGCCGAGTCGCTCTACTGGATCGGCCGGTACGTCGAACGCGCCGACGACACCGCGCGCATCCTGGACGTGGCGCTGCACCAGTTGCTCGAGGATTCCAGCGTCGACCCCGACCAGGCGTCGCGGCTGCTGCTGCGGGTGCTCGGGATCGACCCGCCGAAGCACGATCTGGACGTGTGGTCGCTGACCGATCTGGTGGCCTACAGCACCAACACCCAGGGCGGCTGTTCGATCGTCGATGCCATCACCTCGGCGCGCGAGAACGCCAAGTCGGCGCGCGAAGTGACCTCCAGCGAGATCTGGGAATGCCTCAACACCACCTACCACGCCCTGCCCGAACGTGAGCGGGCCGCCAAACGCCTTGGGCCGCACGACTTTCTGTCGTTCATCGAGCGGCGGGCGGCGATGTTCGCCGGCCTGGCCGACTCGACGCTGTCCCGCGACGACGGCTACCGGTTCATGGTGCTGGGCCGGGCCATCGAACGGGTCGACATGACGGTGCGGCTGTTGTTGTCGCGGGTCGGCGACAGCGCCTCGTCCCCGGCGTGGGTGACGCTGTTGCGTTCGGCGGGCGCGCACGACACCTATCTGCGCACCTATCGCGGTGTGCTGGACGCCGGTCGTGTGGTCGAATTCATGTTGTTGGACAGGCTGTTTCCGCGTTCTGTGTTCTATTCGCTGCGGCTGGCCGAACACAATCTCGACGAGCTGGTCCACAACCGGCAGAGCCGGATCGGGGCGACCGCCGAGGCGCAGCGACTGCTCGGGCAGGCCCGCAGCGAATTGGAATTCGTGCAGCCCGGCGTGCTGCTGGAGTCGTTGGAGAGCCGCCTGGCGGGGCTGCAGCGCACCTGCCACGACGTCGGAGAGGCGTTGGCGCTGCAGTACTTCCACGTCACGCCCTGGGTGGCCTGGTCGGACGCGGGCCAGCGCGCCCGGCTGGTCAGCAGGAAAGGGGACGGCTGATGTGGCGACTGCGGGTGGTGCACACCACCGGGTACGCCTACCAATCCCCGGTGACCGCCTCCTACAACGAGGCCCGGTTGACCCCGCGGTCGAACAGCCGGCAGAACGTCATCCTCAACCGTGTCGAAACCATCCCGGCGACCCGGTCCTACCGCTACATCGATTACTGGGGCACCGCGGTCACCGCGTTCGACCTGCACGCCCCGCACACCGATCTCACGGTGATGTCGACGTCGGTCGTGGAAACCGAGCGGGCCGAGCCACTCTCGGCGGAGGCGGGCTGGAGCGACCTGCAGTCCGAGGCCGTGATCGATCGCTATGACGACCTGCTTCGCCCCACTCAGCACGCCCCGGCCAGCAAGCGGGTGGCGTCGGTCGGTAAGAAGATCAGCAAGACCCACAAGCCGGCCGAAGCCGTTGTAGCCGCGGCCAATTGGGTGCGCGAAGAACTGGAATACCTGCCGGGCACCACCAGCGTGCACTCGTCCGGCCTGGACGCGCTCAAAGCGGGCAAGGGCGTGTGCCAGGACTTCGTGCATTTGTCGCTGATGTTGTTGCGCAGCATGGGGATTCCGGCGCACTACGTCTCGGGCTACCTGCACCCCAGGCGCGACGCCGTCGTCGGTGACACCGTCGACGGCCGAAGCCACGCCTGGATTGAGGCGTGGACGGGTGCCTGGTGGAGCTATGACCCCACTAACGACACCGAGATCACCGAGCAGTACGTCGGCGTCGGCGTGGGCCGCGACTACGCCGACGTCTCCCCGCTGAAGGGCATCTACTCCGGGGAGGGCGCCACCGACCTCGACGTGATCGTCGAGGTGACCCGGCTGGCCTAGCCCGGGGCGGGGTTCGTCGCCGCAGGGATACCGTTGCAGGAATGAACGATCCGGCCGAAGGCGCGCCGCGCCGCGATAAGAGCCGGCCCGGCTCGCCCCTGGCGGCGCTGGCCCTGCTCTGCATCGCGCTGCTCGTCGGCGGCATCGCCATCGGCGTCGCGGTGGGCGGCGTCATGCCGTTGCCCTACGGCCCGGCGGGCGCCGTCACCGCCTACGTTCGCGCCCAGCCGACCGCCGTGCGCATCATCGCCGTTGCGACGTTCGCGTCCTCGGTGCCGCTGGCGATCTACGGGGCAAGCGCCGGCGCCCGGCTGAGCCGACTCGGGGCCGGATCCGGCGCGGTCACGTTGAGTGGCGGCGTCTTGGCCGCCGGTGCGCTCGGCCTGGCGGGGTTGCTGGGTTGGGCGTTGTCGATACCGGACGTCGCCGCGAACGCGGCGGTGGTCCGGGCGCTCTACTTGTTGGTCTTTCTCACCGGCGGCCCCGGGCACATCGTGGCGCTGGGCCTGCTGGTCGGCGGGATCGCGGTGCCCGGCCTCACCCGCGCGTTGATGCCGGGACCGGTCGCGCGGCTCGGTCTGGCCACGGCCATCCTCGCCGAATTGGCGACGGCGGTGCTGATTTGGCCGGCGCTGGGCGTCATCCTGCCGATCGCCCGGGTGCTGGCGCTGACCTGGCTGATGGTGGCTGGCGTTGCCCTAACCCATGCGGCACAACGAGATTCGGCCGCCGGGGGAGCGGCCGCGGGCGGCCATCACGCGGACGCATCAACCTGAACGCGGTGCAGGTCGTCACCGAGTTCGACCCGCCCACCGAACTGCGTGGCCGCCAGCGCCCGCCACTGCTCCTCCTGGCCGGGCACCAGCGCCGGCACGTAGTGCGTCATGACCAGGGTGTCCACCCCCGCGCGCGCCGCGGTCGCCGCCGCCTCCTCCACCGAAGAGTGGTAGTCGCAGATGTCCTGCAGCCGCTGCTGCGGGATGGTGGCGACGATGTCCTTGCGGATCACGGTGTGCACCAGCGCACCCGCCCCTGCCGCCAGTTCGTCCAGGCCCGCGCACGGGACGGTGTCGCCGGCGAGCACCACCGAGGCGCCCTGGTAGTCGATGCGAAAGCCGATGGTCGGCGCCACCGGACGGTGATCGGTCGGGGCGACCCGGATGGCCACGCCGTCGCGGTCCCAGACGGTTTCCTCGGTATGTTCGTGCACGTCCACCGCCGGCGGCGAGTTGATGTCGGCGTGATGGGCGATCCGGTAGCCGATGTCGTGGCGGAACGCGTTCAACGTCGCCGCGACCGCCTCGGCGGTGCCGGGCGGACCGATGATCGGCAGCGGCGCGGGGTCGGGCGTGAAGGTGCTGATCCACCGGGTGATGAGGACGTCGCCCAGGTCGCCGATGTGATCGCTGTGCAGGTGGGTCAGCAGCAACGCCGACAATCCGGCGGCGCCCACCCCGACCGCGGCCGCGCGCTGCAGCACGCCGCGCCCGCAGTCCACCAGGAACACCTGCCCGCCGGCCCGCACCAGAGTTGACGGCCCGGCGCGGTTCGGATCGGGGATGGGGCTTCCGGTTCCCAGCAGGGTGACCTCGATCATGTCCTTATCTTGCAAGCCCGCGGCTCCCGCAGTGGTCCAATCGCGCGATCCGCGCGGCCTGCACCGCTAGGACACGATCTGTTTGCAGCTTCTCTTAGTGGCTTTTGCGCCGCGCGAGGAAGCCGTAGCCTGATGTGAAGCGGATCACAACCCGGCTGGAGGCCCCGATGCGGATAGCGGACGTCTTGCGGAACAAGGGCGCGGCGGTGGTGACCATCAACCCCGACGCGACGGTTCGCGAGCTGCTTGCGGGGCTGAGCGACCAGAACATCGGCGCCATGGTGGTGGTCGGTGACGAGGGTGTGGTCGGCATCGTGTCCGAGCGTGACGTCGTGCGTCAGCTGCATACGCACGGCGCCAGTGTGCTGTCTCGCCCGGTGTCCAAGATCATGACGTCCATGCTGGCGACCTGCACGAAGACCGACGAGGTCGACGCGATCAGCGTGTTGATGACCAAGAACCGGGTCCGGCACGTGCCGGTGCTCGACGGCAAGAAGCTGATCGGGATCGTCAGCATCGGTGACGTGGTGAAGAGCCGACTGGAAGAACTCGAGGCCGAGCAGCAGCAACTGCATTCCTACATCACCCAGGGCTGATCGCCCGACTCCGCTCGCCGAACGTGCACTCACGGCGAGAATTGTGGCGTGGGCTCGCCCTGAGTTCACGCTCGGCGCAACGCCGCGACGCGTTCAGCGCCAGGAGTAGTCGGCGCGCAGGCGGGCGGCCACCACGTCGAAGATCTCGCGATCCAGGATGGCGCCCTCGCGGCGGATGCCCTCCTCGGGCACGTCGAGCACCCGGTCCAGCCGGACCCAGCTCTGCCTGCCCTCGTAATCCCAAGGGCCGGAACCGATTCCAACCCAGTCCGGGTCGGCGGCGTGGCGCTCCTGGCTGGACACCATCAACCCCAGCAGGACGCTGCGGTCCCGGCCCACGACCAGGACGGGCCGGTCCTTGCCCCGGGTGGGGTCGTCCTCGTAGACCACCCACGTCCAGACGATCTCACCGGGATCGGCCCGGCCGTCCAGGCTCGGCGCGTACACCAGCTTGCGGGCGCGCTGCGCGGTCGGGAGGCTGCCGCTGGTCACCGGCCGGCCGGTGACGGGCGCGTCGGGAGGTGGTGGCGCCACCGCGGCGATGACGTTCGCCGTGATCTTCACGGCCTGCTGCAGTTCGCGCAGCACGGTCTGGGAATTCTGCACGGTCCGGACCAGGCGCGGAGCGCCGTTGAACACCAGATTCTCCGCGAACCGCTGAAACGTCTTCCACTGGGATTTCCGGGGAGACGACATATTCGCAGCATAGACGCGAGCGGCGGGGTGCGACTGTATCCAAGTAGGTCCCGGCGGCCCTGTCTGGATACGCTGGACATACCCGCGAACCGCGCCGGAAACGGCCGCAACGCGCCCCGTCTAGTTGCACGCACCAGGAGATTCCCATCAGCAGTTTCGCCGACAAGACCTTCACCGCGCCGGCGCAGATTCGGAACTTCTGCATCATCGCCCACATCGACCACGGAAAGTCCACGCTGGCCGACCGGATGCTCCAGCTCACCGGTGTCGTCGACGAGCGGTCCATGCGCGCGCAGTACCTGGACCGGATGGACATCGAGCGCGAGCGCGGCATCACCATCAAGGCCCAAAACGTGCGCCTGCCGTGGAAAGTCGGTGACACCCAGTACGTGCTGCACCTGATCGACACCCCGGGCCACGTCGACTTCACCTACGAGGTGTCGCGCGCGCTGGAGGCGTGCGAGGGCGCGGTGCTGCTGGTGGACGCCGCCCAAGGCATCGAGGCGCAGACCCTGGCCAACCTCTACCTGGCGCTCGACCGCGACCTGCACATCATCCCGGTGCTGAACAAGATCGACCTGCCCGCCGCGGACCCGGACCGCTACGCCGCCGAGATCGCGCACATCATCGGCTGCGAGCCGGGCGACGTGCTGCGGGTTTCCGGCAAGACCGGAGCCGGCGTCGCCGACCTCCTCGATCACGTGGTGCGCGAGGTGCCGCCCCCGCAGGGCCAGGCCGACGCGCCGCTGCGGGCGATGATCTTCGACTCGGTCTACGACATCTACCGCGGCGTGGTGACCTACGTGCGGGTGGTCGACGGCAAGATCACCCCTCGCGAACGCATCGCGATGATGTCCACCGGCGCCACCCACGAACTGCTCGAGGTCGGCATTGTCTCGCCCGAACCGAAGGCCAGCGACGGCCTGGGCGTGGGCGAGGTGGGCTACCTGATCACCGGCGTCAAGGACGTCCGCCAATCCAAGGTGGGGGACACGGTGACGACGGCACGCCACGGCGCCGCCGAGGCGCTGACCGGATACCGCGAGCCCAAGCCGATGGTCTACTCGGGTCTGTATCCGGTGGACGGCTCCGACTACCCGGATCTGCGCGACGCCCTGGACAGGCTGCAACTCAACGACGCGGCCCTGACCTACGAGCCGGAGACGTCGGTGGCCCTGGGCTTCGGATTCCGTTGCGGCTTCTTGGGTTTGCTGCACATGGAGATCACCCGCGAACGCCTGGAGCGCGAGTTCAACCTGGACCTGATCTCGACGTCGCCCAACGTCGTCTACCGGGTGGTCAAGGAGGACAACACCGAGATCCGGGTGACCAACCCGTCGGATTGGCCGGAGGGCAAGATCCGCGAGGTCTACGAGCCGGTGGTCAAGACCACCATCATCGCGCCCAGTGAATTCATCGGCACCATAATGGAACTGTGTCAGTCGCGCCGCGGCGAGCTGGGCGGCATGGACTACCTGTCACCCGAACGCGTCGAGCTGCGCTACACCATGCCGCTGGGCGAGATCATCTTCGACTTCTTCGATTCGCTGAAGTCACGCACCCGTGGCTACGCCAGCCTCGACTACGAGGAGGCCGGCGAGCAGGAGGCCCAACTGGTCAAGGTCGACATCCTGTTGCAGGGCGAGGCGGTCGACGCGTTCAGCGCGATCGTGCACAAGGATTCGGCGTTCGCCTACGGGAACAAGATGACCACCAAGCTCAAAGAGCTGATTCCGCGCCAGCAGTTCGAGGTGCCCGTCCAGGCGGCCATCGGATCGAAAATCATTGCGCGGGAGAACATTCGCGCGATACGCAAGGACGTGCTGTCCAAGTGCTACGGCGGCGACATCACCCGTAAACGCAAGCTTCTCGAAAAGCAGAAGGAAGGCAAGAAGCGGATGAAGACCATCGGGCGCGTCGATGTGCCGCAGGAGGCGTTCGTCGCGGCGTTGTCCGCCGACGCCGCGGGGGACAAGGGCAAGAAGTAGCCATGCGGATTCGGGGGATGGCGACGGCTTTGATGGCGGTCGCCGTGCTGGCGACGGGCTGCGGTGGAGTGGTGGCGGGCACGGCGAAGCCGGCGCCGAACCTCAAGCCGCGACCGCTCAGCGGCGCGACGGTCAAACAGGTGCTACTCGACGGCCCGACGCTGTCGCGGATGCTCAATCAGACGTTCGTGGCGCGGGATCCGGCCGAATTCGGCGGGCCCGAAAGGCTTTATCAGGTCCAGCGGACGATGTCGCAGGCCGGGTGCCTGGGCGTGACGGCGATGCTGCAGCAGGGCGTGTACCGGTCCGCCGACGTGAAAGACGTTGCGTCCGAGTCGTGGTGGAACAACGGCGAACCGGCGCAGGTGATCGTGGTCGAGGAGGGGGTGGTCACCCTCCCGTCGCCCGCACAGGCGCAGGCGCTGTTCACGCAGTTCTCGGGACAGTGGCAGCAGTGCAACGGCATGACGACGTCGGAACAGTCCGGGCCGATCAGCACCACGAACGTCATCAGCGACGTCCGCGTCACGGATTCCACCATCGCGGCGACCAAGACCGCGACGTCGATCTTGCCCAACATGCCGCCGCTGCGGCCCACCCCACAGGCGCGCGCCATCGGCATCCGGTCGAACTGCCTCGTCGAGGTCCAGGTGGTGTTCTTCGGCGGGCGACGGTCCTCGGACCCCGGCTCGGCCGACATCAACACCAGCGCCATCGACGTCGCGCACGCCCTGATGGACAGGGTGAGCGCTCTGGGCTGACGTCGTGGCGACCCGCTTCGCCCGGCTAACGCCGCGCTTGCGATCGCCACGTCCTGATGGTGGCGACCCGCTTCGCCCGGCTGCGCCGCGCTCCCGATCGCCACGTCCTGATGGTGGCGACCCGCTTCGCCCGGCTAACGCCGCGCTTGCGATGCCACGTCCTGATGGTGGCGACCCGCGTCGCCCGGCTCACGCCGCGCTTGCGATCGCCACGTCACATCGGGGCGTTGGCTGGCTGGAACATTCCGGAGCCGTCGGCTTCCTCCTCGGCGCGGATGACGTGCACCACCGCGTTGATCAGCGCCAGGTGGGTGAAGGCCTGCGGGAAGTTGCCCAGCTGCCGGCCGGTGCGCGGCTCGATCTCCTCGGCGTAGAGATGCAGCGGGCTGGCATACGACAGCAGCCGCTCACACAGGCGCTTGGCGCGCCGCACCTCGCCGATCTCGACGAGCGCCGACACCAGCCAGAACGAGCAGATCGTGAAGGTGCCCTCCTCGCCGGACAGCCCGTCGTCGGTTTCCTCGACCCGGTAGCGCAGCACCAGGCCCTCCTGGGTGAGTTCGTCGGCGATCGCCAACACGGTGTTGCGCACCCGCGGGTCATCCGGCGGCAAGAACCGCGTCAGCACCACCAACAGCAGCGAGGCGTCCAGCGCGTCGCTGCCGTAGCGCTGGGTGAACACCCCGCGGGAGTCCACGCCGTGCGCCAGGATGTCGTTCTTGATCTCCTCGGCGATCGCGCGCCACTGCTGGGCATAGCTCTTCTCGCCCTGCCGCTCGGCCAGCTTGGCGCCGCGGTCCAGCGCCACCCAGCACATCACCTTCGACGACGTGAAGTGCTGCGGCTCCCCACGCACCTCCCAGATCCCGCGGTCGGGCTCGCGCCAGTGCTTGATCGCCTCCTCCACCTGCTTCTTCAGCACCGGCCACAAGGTCTCGGGGACCTGCTCGCGCGACTTGGCGTGCAGGTAGAAAGAGTCCAGGATCGAGCCCCAGATGTCGTGCTGGATCTGGTCGTAGGCGCCGTTGCCGATGCGCACCGGCCGGGCGTGGTCGTAGCCGGACAGGTGATGAAGCTCCTCTTCGACCAGACTGCGCTCGCCACCCACGCCGTACATGACCTGCAGCGGGTGCCGCTCGTTGTTGTTGGCGCCGGAGACGTCGGCGATGAACGCGAAGAAGTCGTCGGCCTCGCGATCCAGTCCGAGCGTGTACAGGCCCCACAGCGCGAAGGTGGAGTCGCGCACCCAGGCGTAGCGGTAATCCCAGTTACGCTCGCCCTGCGGCGTTTCCGGCAGCGACGTGGTGCTGGCCGCCAGCAGCGCGCCGGTGGGCGAGTAGGTCAGGCCCTTCAGGGTCAGCGCGCTGCGCTGCAGGTACGCCCGCCACGGATGGTCGGGGAAGTTACCGATGTTGATCCACTGCCGCCAGCACTCGGTGGTCTGCCACATCTTGTCGGCGGCCTCTTGGTAGGTCTGCGGCGCCGGATGCTTGGTCCAGCTCAGGGCGACGAACACGTCGTCGCCCTCTTTCATCCGGGTGCGTGCGCGCGCCTCGCGGCCCTCCAGCCCGATCCGCAGGTTGGACGTCAGCCGCATCGTCGGGTGGGCGTCGGGATCCTTGGCGGCGCGCGCGACGGCCTCGCCATAGGCGTTGGCGGAGTACTCCCAGGTGGCGCCGACGCGGTGATAGTCGAACGCCGGTTCGCAGCTCATCATCAGTTCGACGGTGCCGCTGACGCAGCGCACCGTGCGCAGCAGGATGTGCTCGGCGTCCCAGTCCATCGGGGTGCGGCGGTGCGTCCGAGACCGCCGCTCCAGGTCGTGCCACGGGCCCATCACCAGCGCATCGCGCACGATCAGCCACCCGGTGTGGGTCTGCCAGGTGGTTTCCATGATCAGGCTGCCGGGCAGGTACCGGCGGGCCGAGGGCACCGAGACGCCATACGGGCCCAGCCGGAAATGGCCGGCGCTGCGGTCCAAGATCGCACCGAACACGCTGGGCGAATCCGGGCGGGGCACGCAGAGCCATTCGACCGATCCGGCGGGGGAGATCAGGCACGTGGTTTCCCAGTCCGACAGGAACGCATAGTCGGCGATCGGCGGGAACGGGTTCCGCAGGGCCGCGCTGGGAGCGAGCGGCCCGGGCGTGCGCAGGTCGATGGACGACGACATCGACGTGGCCGAGGCGGCGTCAAACTCTTCCCCGGGCAGGGCACCGTCCGGCGGGGCCGGTTGGTCGTCGGGCTGGGCGTGCAAAACCATCTGGACATCATCGCTGCTCAGCGGTCCCGCGTCCAACGTTTCACCGTGGTGGCGCGCCGCGCGGCGATCCGCTGCGTCCGACCCATGCCGGCGCGTGTTCCCGGCCGGCCGATGGTCTTCGGCGGTCGGGCCGAATAGGGTGAGCCCCGTGAACGCGTTCCTCAATTGGTGGGACGGCAACGAGCTGTGGCTTTCGGGGCTGCCTTTCGTGCTGCAGGCCCTGGTGGTGGTGCCCGCCGTGCTGGTGGTGGCCTACGCGACGGCGGCCCTGCTGGATGGCGTGCTCGGGAAGGGCATCGAGCTGATGCGCCGCGCCCGCCACGACGGGACGCCCGGGTAGCCCATGCCTCGGTCACACGTGACCCTGATTCTGGTCATCCTGGTGGCGTTGGTGATCGTCACGTGGCTGGTGACCCACGCGATGCACCGCTAGCGGCCGCGGGCCCTCTGCACAGCCGCCGTCGCGGTGGCGGCAACGTCAATTCCTGTTAGGCTTCCCGCCATGCGCGTGGCGATGAGCATCTCGGAGTGCTATGCCCTCGTGCACTGTTGTCGCTGACTCCCAAACCCGTGCGCGGTCTGGTCTGGAGTTTTCGAATTCTCCTGAAGTTTTAGGTGCCTTTCCGCAGAAACGGGACCCGACTCCCATACCTCTCGCACCGGAAGGCCCTCAATGGACACAAGGACCGCATCGCGCTGGCGGCCCGTCCTCGCACTTGCCCTGATCGCCTGCATCATCGCCGGGTGCCACGGCGGCGCCAGTGATGCCGTCGGCGGCGGTGGTCTGGCCAACGCGCGCACCAGCATCACCCTGGTCGCCTACTCGGTCCCAGAACCCGGTTGGAGCAAGATAATTCCGGCGTTCAACGCCTCCGACGAGGGCAAGGGCGTGCAGGTGGTCACCTCCTACGGGGCCTCCGGTGACCAGTCCCGCGGCGTCGTCGACGGCAAGCCGGCCGACGTCGTCAACTTCTCCGTCGAACCCGACATTGCGCGACTGGTCAAGGCCGGCAAGGTCTCCAAGGACTGGAATACCGACGCCACCAAGGGAATTCCGTTCGGTTCGGTCGTCACGCTGGTGGTGCGCAAGGGCAATCCGAAGAACATCAGGGATTGGGATGACCTGCTGCGGCCCGGAGTGGAGGTCATCACCCCCAGCCCGCTGAGCTCCGGATCGGCCAAGTGGAACCTGCTCGCGCCGTATGCGGTCAAGAGCGAAGGCGGCGCCCACAGCGACGCCGGGGTTGCGTTCATCAAGAAGCTGGTCACCGAACACGTGAAACTGCGCCCCGGATCGGGGCGGGAGGCCACCGACGTCTTCGTCCAGGGCAGCGGTGACGTGTTGATCAGCTACGAGAACGAGGCCATCGCCACCGAGCGGGCCGGAAAGCCGGTCGAACACATCAACCTGGCGCAGACCTTCAAGATCGACAACCCGGTGGCGGTGGTCAACACCAGCCCGCATCTCGACGCCGCCGTCGCCTTCAAGAACTTCCAGTACACGGCCGCGGCCCAAAAGGTCTGGGCGCAAGCCGGTTTCCGCCCGGTCGACCCGGCCGTCGCCGCCGACTTCCGCAACCAGTACCCGGTGCCGGCGAAGCTGTGGACCATCGCCGACCTGGGCGGCTGGGCCACGGCGGACCCGCAGCTGTTCGACAAGAACTCCGGCAGCATCACGAAGATCTACACGAAGGCCACCGGATGACCGCCATCACCCCGGACCCGCTGGCGGTCCGGCCCGAGCTCAGCGGCGACGCGCCACCGGGCCCGCTACCCGGACGCGGCCGCGGCACCACCGCGCTGCGCGTCGGCGTGGCCACGGTCTGGCTCTCGGTGATCGTGTTGCTGCCGCTGGCGGCGATCGCGTGGCAATCCGCGGGCGGCGGCTGGCACGCCTTCTGGCTCGCGGTCACCTCGAATGCCGCGCTGGAATCGTTCCGGGTGACCCTGACGATCTCGGCCGGGGTCACGGTGCTCAACCTGGTCTTCGGCCTGGTGATCGCGTGGGTGCTGGTGCGGGATGACTTTCCGGGCAAGCGCCTCGTGGACGCGATCATCGATCTGCCCTTCGCGCTGCCGACCATCGTCGCCAGCCTGGTGATGCTGGCGTTGTACGGCAACCACAGCCCCGTCGGTCTGCATCTGCAGCACACGTCGTGGGGTGTGGCGGTCGCCCTGGCCTTCGTCACGCTGCCGTTCGTGGTGCGTGCCGTGCAGCCGGTGCTACTCGAACTGGATCGCGAAACCGAGGAGGCCGCGGCGTCGCTGGGTGCCAGCGGGCCGAAGATCTTCACCTCGGTGGTGCTGCCGTCGCTGCTGCCCGCGTTGTTGTCCGGGGCGGGGCTGGCCTTCTCCCGGGCGATCGGCGAGTTCGGTTCGGTGGTGCTCATCGGCGGTGCGGTGCCCGGCAAGACCGAAGTGTCCTCACAGTGGATCCGCACGTTGATCGAGAACGACGACCGCACCGGTGCAGCCGCGATATCGATTGTGCTGTTGGGCATTTCGTTTGTCGTTCTGCTCATCCTGCGGATCGTGGGCGGCCGCGCGGCCAAGCGAGAGGAGCTGTCCGCATGACATCGTCGGCGGGAGTGCGCTATTGGTTGCGGTTCGTCGCGCTCGCCTACATCTTCGTGCTGCTGGTCATTCCGGTGGCGTTGATCCTGTGGCGCACGTTCCGACCCGGGCTGGGCCAGTTCTACGCCTGGGTCAGCACCCCCGCGGCGATCTCGGCGCTGAACCTGACGCTGCTGGTGGTGGCCATCGTGGTACCCCTCAACGTCATCTTCGGCATCCCCACCGCATTGGTCCTCGCGCGCAACAGGTTTCGCGGCAAGGGCGTGCTGCAGGCGGTCATCGACCTGCCGTTCGCGGTCTCGCCCGTCATCGTGGGTGTCGCGTTGATCGTGTTGTGGGGCTCGGCCGGTGCGCTCGGATTCGTCGAACAGGACCTCGGGTTCAAGATCATCTTCGGCCTGCCGGGCATCGTGCTGGCCAGCATCTTCGTCACGCTGCCCTTCGTGGTGCGCGAAGTGGAGCCGGTGCTGCACGAGCTGGGCACCGACCAGGAGGAGGCGGCGGCCACCCTGGGTTCGGGGTGGTGGCAGACGTTTTGGCGGATCACGCTGCCGTCGATCCGGTGGGGTCTGACCTACGGCATCGTGTTGACCATTGCACGTACCCTGGGGGAGTACGGTGCCGTGCTGATGGTGTCGTCGAACCTGCCGGGAAAGTCGCAGACACTGACATTGCTTGTCTCCGACCGGTACAACCGCGGTGCGGAATACGGCGCCTACGCGCTGTCCACGCTGCTGATGGGGGTTGCGGTGCTGGTGCTGGTTTTCCAGGTAGTGCTGGACGCGCGCCGTGCACGAGCGGCGAAGCAGGCCTGACGAGGAGAATGACCGTGACTCACGCCAACCGGGACGACCTCGCCATCGTCGTCCGCGACGCCAACAAACGTTATGGCGATTTCGTCGCGCTGGACCATGTGGACTTCGCCGTGCCCACCGGCTCGCTGACGGCTTTGCTGGGTCCCAGCGGCTCGGGCAAGTCGACCCTGCTGCGCACTATCGCCGGGCTCGACCAACCCGATACCGGAACCGTCACGATCGACGGCCGCGACGTGACCCGGGTGCCGCCGCAGCGCCGCGGCATCGGATTCGTGTTTCAGCACTACGCGGCGTTCAAGCACCTGACCGTGCGCGACAACGTGGCCTACGGGCTCAAGATCCGCAAGCGGCCCAAGGCCGAGATCAAGGCCAAGGTAGACAACCTGCTCGAAGTGGTGGGACTGAGCGGCTTTCACCGCCGCTATCCCAACCAGTTGTCCGGCGGTCAGCGCCAGCGCATGGCGCTGGCGCGGGCGTTGGCGGTCGACCCGCAGGTGCTGCTGCTCGACGAGCCGTTCGGCGCGCTGGACGCCAAGGTGCGTGAGGATCTGCGGGCGTGGTTGCGGCGCCTGCACGACGAGGTGCACGTGACCACGGTGCTGGTCACCCACGACCAGGCCGAGGCGCTCGACGTCGCCGACCGCATCGCGGTGCTGAACAAGGGCCGCATCGAACAGGTCGGCTCCCCGACGGACGTGTACGACACCCCGGCGAACGCGTTCGTGATGTCATTCCTCGGTGCGGTGTCCACCCTGAACGGCACTTTGGTGCGCCCGCACGATATCCGGGTGGGCCGCAATCCCGATATGGCGATCGCCGGCGGTGACGGCACGGCCGAGTCCGTCGGGGTGGTGCGCGCCGTCGTCGACCGGGTGGTGACGCTGGGCTTCGAGGTGCGGGTCGAGTTGACCAGCGCGGCCACCGGCGGATTCTTCACCGCGCAGATCACCCGCGGTGACGCCGAGGCGTTGGCCCTGCGCGAGGGCGACACCGTCTACGTGCGGGCCACCCGGGTTCCCCCGATCGCCCTGGCCGCCAACGCAAGTCGTGCGGACGAGGCCGACCAGGATGAGAGCACCCTGACGTCGGCGTAGTCGCCGCATGAGAACCGCGGGCCGACCACTATCCGATTCGCCGACGCGCTAGCGGATGCGCTATCGGTTTTCAGATCCACTCGTCGGTCCGATTCCCACCGGGTCGGCGGTGGCGGAACCTGTCGAATGTTGAACTGCTATGACGCGTGCAAACCGCATTCGGTCTTGGCCCGGCCCTGCCAACGTCCGCTGCGCGGATCGGCCCCGGCCAGCGGCTTGGCCGTGCAGGGTTGGCAGCCGATCGACGAATAGCCTTCGTACATAAGCGGATTGACAAGCACGCCGTTGTCGTCGATGTAGTTCTGCACGTCCTCGTCGGACCATTCGACCAGCGGGTTGACCTTGACAAGCTTGAAGCCCTCGTCGAATCCGACCACTGGGGCGTTGGCGCGCGCGGCGGTCTCACCCCGGCGCAGGCCGGTCACCCAGGCGGAGTATCCGCGCAGCGTCTTGCCCAGCGGCGCGACCTTGCGCAGCCGGCAGCATTCGCTCGGGTCCCGCGCGAACAGGTCCTTACCCAGCAGCCTGTCCTGCTCGGCGACACTGTGTTCTGGAGTGACATTGAGCACCCGGATGTCGTACACGGATTCGATCGCATCCCGGGTGCCGATGGTTTCCACAAAGTGATAACCGGTGTCCAAGAACACCACCGGCACACCCGGACGCACCTTGGCCGCCAGATCGATCAGCACGGCCTCCTGCATGCTGGAAGCCACCACGTAATTGCAGGTGGCCCAGCCGCGGGGCCCGTTGATGCCGCCGAACGTTTCGTCGGTCCAACGCAACACCTCGGCGGCGCTGGCGCCCTCCAGCTCGGCCGCGCCGCGGGCGGCAAGCGCCCGCAATTCGGCTTCTGGAAGCTTGGTTGTTCGTTCGCTCATCGCAAATCGTCCTCGTCTGCCCTCATAGCCCACTGTGCGAAACGTTCACCCTCACCGCGATATTTCAGGAAGTTACGTGTGACCCGCTCGATGTAGTCGCCGAGCTCGTCGCTGGTGACCTTGTGCTGGCGCAGTTTTCGGCCGAATCCGCTGTCCAGACCCAAGCTGCCGCCCAGGTGAACCTGAAAACCCTCGACCGAGCCGCCCTCTCCGTCGTCGACCATCTGACCCTTGAGCCCGATGTCGGCGACCTGAATGCGGGCGCAGGAATTGGGGCAGCCGTTGATGTTGACGGTGATGGGCACGTCGAGCTGGTCGTTGATGTCGGCGAGCCGGCGCTCCAGCTCGGGCACCAAAGACTGCGCCTTGACCCGGGTTTCGGCGAAAGACAACTTGCAGTACTCAATCCCCGTGCACGCCATCAGGTTCCGGCGCCAATGCGACGGCTTCGACTGCAGGCCGAGCGCCTCCAGGCCGGCGATCAGCTCGTCGAGCTTGTCGTCGGGCACGTCGAGGATGACCAGCTTCTGATACGGGGTGAGCCGGATCCGGTCCGAGCCGGCTTGTTCGGCGAGGTCGGCCACCGCGGTGAGGATGGTGCCCGACACCCGACCGGCGATGGAGGCGACGCCCACCGCGTTGAGCCCGTTCTTGAGCCGCTGCACCCCGACGTG